>WLNV01000008.1 GCA_009699615.1 Actinomycetota bacterium | reverse complement strand
CCCGATGAGATTGATGCCGGAAACGTTGACGACATGGCAAGCGAGCACAACATGATGTTCTGCGCCACGCCGGAGATCGGGATGGCCGACGAGGACGTTCCAAACGCAATCGCGCTGCTCGGCGACATGTCGAAGTTCAGCTCGATGGCCGACCGTCTGCAGCAGGGCCTGCTCAACGAGCTGATCCTCGGCCGCTTGATGCTCAACCCGGCCGGGTTCGCTGCAGCCGATGCATTCAAGGGCGCGTCGCCATCACAATCGGTAATTGACACCAGCGCGCTCTACTACGACTCCAACAGTCAGGGCGCAATCCTCGGCGGCGCGCTGACTGCGCTTTCGCCCGACTTCAAACGCGCAGTACTCGGCGTTGCGGGAATGAACTACAGCCTGCTGCTTCCGCGCAGCACCGACTTTGACACCTACGAGCTGATCTTCAAGCCGGCCTACACGAGCCGCCTTGACCGGATTCTGCTGCTGTCGGCGATCCAGAACCTTTGGGATCGCGGCGAGACGAACGGCTACGCCCAGCACGTCACAACCAAGCCACTGCCGGGAACGCCGAAGCACAACGTGCTGCTGCACGTCGCGCTAGGAGACCACCAGGTGGCCCAGGTTTCGGCCGAAGTTGAAGCGCGGACCATCGGCCTTAGCGGCCGACGCCCCGCCTATGACGCAGGCCGCTCGTTTGACACGACGCCGCTCTGGAACATCGCACCGCTGAGCAGCGGCAACGCAGGCGGCTCGGGGCTCGTGATCTGGGACAGCGGCCCGTGCCGAATCGGCAGCGTCTTCGCGACATGCCTTGAGAACGACGCGTTCGACAAGCTCGGCGGCGTCGGCAACCCGATCGCCCCGACCGGCTCCCTTGCCCCTCGATTCGGGCGGGACCCTCACAGCCGGCCGCGCTCTACACCGGACGCACGCCAGCAGAAGTCAGAGTTCCTGAAGCCCGATGGCAAGATCACAGAGGTCTGCCCCGTCGGCAGCGCCTGCCACAGCGTTGGCTGGGCCTACTAGCCACCGCTAGCGAAGCAGCATGGCCGTCCGCTCAGGATTGAGCGGCGGCCAGCGCTTCAGCGGGATCGTGCTCCGCTTCCCACCTGTCGAGCGCGACGCGGAGTAGGAAACCGATCGTTGCGCCGAAGATCGCCACCGCAGAGGCATGACCGGCGCCGGCGGTCGTCGCCAGCATCAGTGCCAGGACGGCGGCGGTGAAGGGCACACGAAGCGCCGCCGCGACTGCAGCCGCGACCGCTGCGACGACGAGAGCCGTTAGTGACGCGGAGGGGAAGATCAGCGTGCCGGCCACTGCAACACCAACGCCGAGGAATACAGCCGGGAAGATTGGGCCGCCTCGGAAGCCAGCGCCGAGCGCGCCGCCGTAGGCGATCAACTTGGCAACAATGATTAGCGCGACAGCTCCAAGTGACGTTTCAGCCAGCATCTCGGGCGTTCCCATCTGCCCGCTGAAGAGCACGAGGTTGACCGATCCACCGGTGATCTCGCGGACGGCGATCGCAAGCCCCGATGTGAGCAGCGCGACGCCGATCAGGACAAGCGGCGGGTTGCTCCGTGCCATCACCGCAATCCGCTGGCCAAACTTGCGAGCTATCAGCGTGACAACCGCCGCGACCAGCGAGACAGCTAAGCCGACCAAGATGTCGGTGGCCGAAGTTGATGTGAGCTCCGGGAGCCCAGGCACCGCCAGCGACGAGCTGCCAAGCCCAGACCAACCGCCCACCCCGGTCTCAGCGACGTAGGCAACACCGAGCGCAACGAAGCCCGGCATCAAGGCCGCTGCCGGGATCCGGCCCAGCGCCGTGAACTCAGCCAGCATCAGCACGACAACGATCGGGCTGCCGAAGATCGCCGCGATCGCCGCCAGCGCCGTCATCAGCATTCCGAACTTCATCACCGGGTCCGGCTGACGGCGCAGCACGAACGCCCCAGCCGCCGTGCCGCAGGCCAAGAGCGGCGCCTCGGGGCCGAGCGAAAGGCCAAAGATCAGCGTGCCGAACGCAGCGAGAATGACTGAAGCAAAGATCGCCGGAGTGACGTCGAAGTGAAGCCCCTCCAGCGGGCCCGAACCGGTCCTGCCCGGAAGCCTCCAAGCGATCATCACGATCGCGGCGCCGATCAGCGGCAGCAGCACGACGAGCCACCACGCCGGCTCGGTCATTCCGAGGGCTTTCGGCAGGTCCTGCCAAACGGCGGTGATCAGGTGGTCTTCGAGGAAGAGGAAGATGGTCGCGATGATCGAGCCGAGCAGGGCGAACGGAATCGCCAGAACAATCGCCTTGATCGGCGATGGAAGGTCTTCGCCGTTGAGCTGAGCACTTGCGTTCGTCGAGGCCATGACTGAAGACTAACTGCGGTCTCCCCTGTTACCGCGACCGTCAACCGGCGGCACTTACACCAGCCACAGTTACGATTAGGAGATGGCTAGGCCAAAGACGAGTCTCGCGGTTGTGGCGCTGTTCGCACTGAGCGCGGTCGCGCTGCCTGCCTCCGCCGCCGCGAAGCAAAAGCCGTGTCCGCGCAGCGGCGCCGGGTGCACGCTGGTGCAGGTCGCAGCCGAAAGCGGAATCTTTGTAGGCACGGCTGTCTCAAACGAGATCACGGCGACGGAGCAGGTCGACGTAGCAGCAAACTTCAACGCCGTAACGAGTGAGAACGCCTTCAAGTGGAGCGAGATGTCGAAGAGTGCTGGCGCGATCGACTTCGCTACGACCGACCGCCTGGTCGCTTGGGCAAGAGTGCGGAAGCTGCGCCTGCGCGCCCACACGCTTTTCTGGCACCGAATTCAAAACGCGCCGTGGCTGAAGGCCGAACTGGCGGCCGCCACGGATCCGGCCGCCCGCCTGCGAGAGCTGATGGCTGAGCGGATCACCAAGGTCGTCGGCCGCTACCGCGGCAAGGTCGCAATCTGGGATGTGATCAACGAGCCGCTGGCACTCTTTGGCGCCGGCTACGACACGGCGGACACCCCTGTCACGCCAAAGAACATCTTCTTCACGACGCTCGGCGAGGGCTACATCGCTGACGCTTTCCGACGAACCCGTGCGGCCGACCCGAAGGCCAAACTGTTCCTCAACGAACTTCTCTGGGATGCACGGATCGGCGACCCCAAGAGCGACGCGCTGCTGGCGCTCGTGGCACGGCTGAAGAAGGCTCGCGTGCCGATTGACGGCGTCGGCATTCAGGCGCACGCAATGCTCGGCACGGCAAGCCCATGGTTCCCGTCAACGACGGCTTCGCTGAAGCGCTACATCGACGCTCTCGGCAAGCTTGGCGTCAAGGTTGAGATCACCGAGCTGGACGTCCGCCTACCGCTTCTGGCCGACCAACCAAACCCACTGGCGGCGCAGGCTGCCGTCTATCGCCGCGTGGCCAGCGCCTGCGCTCAGAGCCATGCCTGCACCGGCCTCACCGTTTGGGGCCAGCGAGATTCGCATTCTTGGCTGGACAGCTACAGCCTCACCAGCGCGACGGCGCCAAACAACCCGCTGCTGCTCGATGCCAGCGGTAAACGCAAGCTCGCCTACCAGGCCGTCGCTGCCGGCCTGCTGGAGCGGCGCCGCTAGCTGGCGTCGGGCGGGCTCCACGGCATCTTGCCGCGGCCGAGCCGTGCCATCAAAGTCCTAAAGCCCCACCACTGGTAGAGGATGATCACGGGGATCATCACGACGGCCGAGATCGTCATAACGACCAGCGTGTAGTGCGACGACTGCGCGTTCTGGATCGTGACCGAATCTCCAAGCGAGATCGTTGACACGATGATCCTTGGGAAGAGGCCGATGAAGAGCGTTGCGACCCAGCCGATGATCGTCAGGATCGTGCAGATGAAGGCGCGAGCGAATTCGCCGCGCTGCGCGTTGATCACAGCGGCGATCAGCGCGGCAAGGCCGAGTGCGGCGGGGATTGCGACCGGCAGGATGCTGCGCGCGTTGACCGAGTGGGCGACGAACGGAGTGGCAATCAGGAAGCCGCCGGCGAGCAGCAGCGCCGGCAGCATCAGGTTCGGCAGCAGGTGGCGGGCGTCAAGCTTGACGATCCGTTCGCGGATCCGCTCGCCAAGTTCCCCGTCGAGCCGAAGCGAGAGGAAGAGCGCCCCGTGGAAGGCGAAGAGCGCCGCCAATGAGAGCGCGCCGAGGACCGAGTAGGGAGTGATGAAGTCGAGGATGTTGCCGAAGTAGCGCATCTCGCCCACCCGCCCGCCGCCGGCGACCGGCAAGCCGGCAAGCAGAACCGAAAGAACGAGCCCCCAGATCAGCGGCGCAGCGACGCTGGCGCCGATGTTGATTGTCGACCAAAGCCGTCGCAAGCGTGGATCAACGCGGCCGCGCCATTCGAACGAGAGGACGCGCACCAGCAGCGCGATGATCAGCACGACGAGGCCAAGGTATGCGCCCTCAAGCCAAGTTCCGTACCACGCCGGGAATGACGCGAAGGTCAAGCCGCCAACGACGAGCAGCCAAACCTCGTTCGCGTCCCAGACGGGCGCGATTGTCTCGATCATTTCGCTGCGCTCGTCCTCGTTGCGCGCCGCGACGCCCATCATCATGCCGACGCCGAAATCGAAGCCCTCAAGCACGAGGTAGGTCGACCAAAGGCCGGCGATGACGAAGAACCAGAGTTCAGCGAGGCTCATCAGTAGACCGGGGCCGGGTCGGATTCGGAATCGTCGTCGCCGTCAACCTGCGGCGGATCAAGGATCGCGTAGCGGCGCAGCAGCACGAAGGCGGTGATGCCGATCGCGATGTAGAGCAGCATGAAGGCAGTCAGGCTGGCGATGATCTCGCCCGGCCCGACCGACTGCGAGAGTCCGTCGGCGGTCTTCAGCACGCCATACGCGACCCAAGGTTGGCGCGCCGTCTCGGTGAAGACCCAGCCGATCAAGGCGGTTATGAAAGGCAGCGCAATCGCGCCGACGGCGATCTTCAGGAACCAACGCGACTTCTCGAGCGTGCCGCGGAAGTAGAGGAAGCCGCCGAGCAGCGCGATCATCATTGAGAGCGAACCGAGGTAAGCCATTCCGCGCATTGACCAGTAGGCAAGCTTGACGTCGGGGATGTAGTTCCCCGGCCCAAACTTCGCCTGCGAGCTGGCCTGCACCTGATTCATTCCCTCGACCTTGCCGGTGAAGGTGTTGGTCGCCAGAAAAGAAAGCAGGTACGGGATGTCGAGTGAATAGGAGGGCTCCTGATCATCGACCGAGAAGCCGCCGATCTGGAACAGCGAGAACGACGCTGGCTGCTCCGAGTTCCAGAGCGCTTCGGCGGCCGCGATCTTCATCGGCTGCGGCCCAGTAAGTGCAACGCCAAACTCGCTGCCGACCAGCAGCGTCAGCGTCGTGATCGGGATCGCCATGTAGAGGCTCAGCTTGACTACCGGGCGGAACAGCTCAACATTGCGGCCCTTGAGGATGTGCCAGCAGGCAACTCCGAGTAGCAGGAACGAAGCGACCATCAGCGAGGCGAGCAATGTGTGGGCGACTGCCCAGATCGCGATCGGATTTGTCAGGACCGCCCAGAGGTCAACCATCCGCGCTTGGCCGGTTGCGGCATCGACGCTGTAACCGACCGGGTTCTGCATCCAAGAGTTGGCCATCAGGATGAAGGTCGTCGAGAGCCACGTACCGGCGACTACGAGCCAGATCGAGGCAAGGTGCATCCGCTCGGAAAGCCTGCCCCAGCCGAAGACCCAGATGCCGATAAAGGTTGATTCGAGCATGAAGGCGATCAGCCCTTCGAGCGCCAGCGTTGAGCCGAATACGTCACCAACGAACTGCGAGTACGACGACCAGTTCATTCCGAACTGGAACTCCTGCAGCAGGCCGGTCGCGGCGCCGATCGCAAAGTTGATCAGCAGCAGAGTCCCGAAGAACTTCGTCAGCCGCAGCCACGATTCGTCACGAGTTCGGTACCACTTCGTCTGCATGTAGGCGATCACAGGCGCGAGGCCGAGCGTCAACGGAACGAAGATGAAGTGGTAGAGCGTCGTCGTCGCAAATTGCCAGCGGGCAAGCGAAAGCGCGTCTGCTGCGAGCGGGAGCGAGTGCATCGCCTGCGAGGTTATCGCGCACTGCGGCGAGCCGCCGTGATCTCAACCCTGCGGCGTCTCTCAGTCGCGCACTACGTGCGTCGAGCAGATGAAGTCCTGCGCGGCGCGGTTCTGCTTGTCCCACAGCGGCCAGAGGTAGGCCAGCGCGATTGCGACCGTTCCGCCGATAACCGTCACCGCGTTGCCGACCCCGGAGACGACGCCGTACAGCACGCCCATCACGAGGAACTGACGGACCAATGCAGGCCCGTAAGTCATTGGCTGGCCGGTTTCGCGAATCACGCGGATGCCGAGCGCCTGCATCCCCCACGTTCGCCCGTTCTGTTCTCCTTGGCGAGCCATCGTCAGCGGCTGATAAGTCAACCCGACGAGCAGGTTTCCGGCGATCAACACCAGTACGGCAGCCCCGATCGAAACCTGATCATCGGTCGACAGGCCCTTGAGCTCCCCGTCGACCAACTTGACGGCGGAGAAGTCGATCCCAGCGACGATCACGATCGCGGCAATGATGAAAGGGAGTGCGAAAGCGATCGTGATCAGGTAGTCGATGAGGAATGCCCCGACGCGCGGCCACCAAGCTGCGAGCAGGCGAGTCTGACCGGCCACGACGACAGTCGGGGGGCCTGGGGTCGCGAGTGAAGCCATCGCAAGCGGAGGAAGTGGATCGGGCGTCGGCGGCGGCGCGGGATCGACCGATCCCTGCTGCTGAGCGGACGGCGCCACCGGCGGCGCGAACGCTCCGCCACCCGGGGCCACTGCTGTCTGCTCGGTCCAAGCGCGGCCGTTCCACCAGCGCAAGGAAGCCTCGCCTCGCGGATCGGCGTACCAGCCGGGGACAGGTGAATCGTCTGCCGCAGTCACAGAAGAAGCGTACCGCAGCGACCTCCGCGCCGGCCTAGCCGGTAAACGGTTCGACGGTCGAGAGATAGACCCACCAAGCCCCGAGCAGAACCGTGATCGTGGCCGCGCTGATCGTCAGTGCGCGCGCGCCGCTGCGCAGCCGCCCGAGCGAGAAGGCCGCGAGCAGCATCAGGCCTGGAATTGTTGGGTAGAGGTAACGCGGAAGGAAGAAATCCCAGTTCAGAACGAGCAGCACGTAACACATCCAGACGATCCCAACGCCGACCGGCAAGGCCAGCAGAACGAGCAGCTGCGTTCGCCGCTCGCTCGGCTTGACGCTGAGAACACCAAGCGGTGCCAGGACGACCAGCCCCGTCATCAGAACCGTCAACACCCAGCGCTTCAGGGCCGAGAGCAGCTCGATCCACCACTCCTCGGCCAGCGGCGCGCGCGTCACTACGAGCAGCCGACCGGGAATATCACTGACCGTGTACTTGATCCCGTCAGGATTGAAGAACGGCTCCATCATCTGCCGAACGACGCGTGAACCGGTGAGCGATCCGTAGCGGTCCAGATTCGAGAGCAGCCACGGGGCCAGCATCAGCGCCGGGATCGCAACCACCCCTGTGGCTGCGAGCCAGCGAGTGCGGGCCGAGATCTGCGCCTGCCGCAGCACGGCGAAGGCGCAGATCAGCAGCCCGGGAACGAAGACGATGATCGTCAGCCGCGTCAGCAGCCCGAAGCCGACAAGGACCGCGGCGCCGAGCAGCCACCCGATGCTGCGACGCTGCCAAGCGCGCCAAAGCACGAGCGTCAAACCAACTCCAATTAGGAATTCGAGCCCGCTGTTTGAGATCGTCACCGTCCGCAGAACGATCCCCGGCCACAGCAGCGCGGTGAGCGCGAAGGCGAAGTACGGCTCGGCCTGCTCGGGATCGCCGATAACCTCGGCGGTGAGGCGCCACAGCAGCAGCGCCGCCGCCAGCAGCAGCCCGAGCCCGAGCAGCCGCATCACGCGCATCTTGACGACGTAGTTGCTTCCCGCGAGCCTGAACGGCGCGGCTGAGAGCAGGTAGTAGAGCGGCGGCTGGAAGGCCTCGTAGCTGCGACCGCTGAGGCCGCGCTTGGCGGGATCGAGCCTCCCGGGAGACGGGTAGGTGCCTTCGTAAATCGCTTCCACCTGAGGACTAATCAGCGTCGGCCCGAGCAAGGGCAGCTGCCCTTGCTCTGCAACGCTCTGCATGTAGCTGAAGTGAGCTACCTCATCGCCAGTGAACTTCGGCAGCGACAGAACCGTCGCCATTGCTGCCGCAGTGATCACCACGAGCTGCGCAGCAATCAGCGCGCGGACCGGCGTCAGCGCCGGGAGGCCTAGTCGCGTCACGCGACAAGCCTACCCCGCACTGCACCGGCCTGATTACAGCGACGGCTAGTTGACGGTGAAGTCTTTGTACATGCCGGCTTGGTAGTGACCGGGCAGTGCGCAGATCAGCGCGTAGTGGCCGGCAGTCATCTTGAGCTTGAGACTCTCGCTCTTGCCGGCAGCAAGGTCTGCAACTTCGCCGATCGCACCGTCTTCGGAAGGCTCGTCGCCTTCGAGCAGATCGCCGGCCTTCTTGTCGGTCTTGATCACCACCATCTCGTGCATCACAGAGCCGGTGTTCTTGACGTTCCAGGTCACTTCGCCGGCAGTTGTTTGGTCTGGCGTCGGGATGATGTTCATCTCATTAAGGACAACATCAACCGTGCCGTCGGCCGGGGTCGTCGCGGCAGCAGGAGTAGACGCCGGTGCCGTCGTACTGGTCGCCGACGATGACGAAGACGACGAGCCGCAGGCGGAGAACGCAAGAGCAGCAAGCAGCGCAGCACCTACGAATCCAATTGTCCAAAAACCATTCCGTCTCATCTTCATCTTCATCTTCATCGTGCACTCCCTCGTTGTAGATCCATATAGATAAATGTCAGCGATTTGGCGCTTCAGAACCCCCGACGAAGCCTCCGCGAGCGAAAACGCTACCGCGCTGTAATCTTCGCCGCCCCTCTCGGCGCCCTCGTCAGTAGATATCCAGCCAGACCCTAAGTATTAATTTGCACCCTTCCTCTGACGGCGGAGGCTTGGAGTTTGAGGCGCCCGGCGCCGCCTGCGCGACGCTGCAGGACCGGCCAGCCTTACGTAGCAACTACGCCACGCATTCTCGCAGAGGCTGCGATGTTTACGGTTAATGTCTAACCCACTGCCGCAGGCTGTGACCGGAGTTTTGCGATGAGCGTCGAGCCCGGAACCACAGCCAAGATCACAGTCGAGCTCTCCGACGGCCACGCGATATCGCGGACCGCCTTGGCAGCACTGATCGCAGGCAGCGACGATTTTGAGGTGACCGCAACGACGGACGGTTCGGATGCAGCGGTTCGAGGCGCTGCCGGCCATCACCCGGATGTGATCGTCTACGACCCGCCACCGCCCCTGAACGCTGATTCCGTCGCTCGCGTCGTCGAGCGTCTGGTGGTCGCCTCGCCCACCTCGGCAATCATGATTCTGACCGAATCGGAATCCGCCGTCGTCGCTCGCGCCGCGCTTCACGCCGGCGCGGTCGCCTACATGCTGAAATCCGATGATCCCGAAGACCTGCTGAAGGCGATCCGGCGTGCAGCCGAGAACCGACCTTGGATCAGCCCGCGGGTCGCGAACGGGATAGCCCGACTCAACCGCGACTCCTTCAGCGGCGAGCTGACTTCGCGCCAGCGAGAGATCGTCCGATCGATTGCCTGGGGCTTCACGAGCAGAGAGATCGCAGACGAGATGCACCTGTCGATACGGACGATTGAAGCGCACCGGGCGAAGATCTTTCACAAGCTGGGATTGGCAAGCCGCGCCGAGCTGGTCAGGTTCGCCTACGACAACGGCCTCTTTGACGAAGCCGCCCCGGCCGACGAAGCAGCCTGAACTCAGCCACAGCGCGGCCGCGTAGCTTCTACTCGCCGTTCGCGAAAGCTCTACTCAAACGCGGAGAAGCGCACACCCCGCGACGTAGATGACCGCACAGGCCGACCGCGTACAACCCGCCTATTTGCAGCATATTCTGCTGTGCGCGATGTGGCTCCGCAGTCCTAGCATTGCCCCTAATCCAGTGCGTAGTCGGTCGAGTCCCTCGATCGACGAGCACTACAGAGAGGGACCCAATGCAACGTTCAACCAGCTCAGAAACACTCGATAGGACGACCGATCAGAGTCCCGTGGAAGGCGCGGCGGAAGCAACGCTGACCGTCATGCTCGTCGACGGCGAGACGCTCGTACGCAGTGCTCTAGCACGGATGATGCGCGCTGAGGATGGCATTGAGGTCGTCGCTGCTGCTTCTGAGCCCAGTCAGGCAGTCGTCGCTGCCAGAGGTCACAAGCCGGACGTGATCGTCTACGACCCGCACGATACGCGCGGTACAGCCGATGCGGTCGATTTGATCGAGCAGCTCGCCGACGCCTCCTCGGAATCCTCGATCATTGTGCTGACGACCCGCGAGGACGCTATCTTTGCCCGCGAAGTAATCCGTGCCGGCGCGGTCGGCTACATGCTGATGTCGGAAGACCCGGAGGACGTGCTCAAGGCGATCCGCCGGGCGCGCAGCGGCCGCCCATCGCTGAGTCCACGGATTGCGATGCTGATCGCCGGCCTCGATCACCGCAAGGCTAATGACAACCTGACCGAACGCGAGCGCGACATCGTTCACCTGGTCGCGCTGGGCCACACCAACAAGGAGAGCGCCGACGAGCTTCACCTTTCGATCAGGACGGTCGAATCGCACCGCGCGAACATCCTCCGCAAGCTCGACGTCAACAACCGCGCTGGGCTCGTCCGCTACGCACTCGACAACGACCTGCTCGACTGATCAACCGGAGAGCTGGGGGCCGCTCAGCGGATCTGAACCGGCGTGCCCAGCGGAGTCATCTGCCAGAGCTTGGCGACCGAGGCGTTGCGCATTCGAATGCAGCCGTGAGACGGACGGCCGGGGATCAGCGACGGAAACTCAGTGCCGTGTATGCCAACAACGCCACCGCCCGGCCACTCCGACAACGTCGGGGCGTAGGCCGAAGTGCCGAACGCGTAGTTGCCGTAGGAAGGGTTGCTTCTGAAGCGCAGCTTCTCGCGGATCCAGAACTGGCCGGCAGGCGTCGGAGTCTGCGCTGTGCCAACGCCAACGCGGGCGCGGAAGATCTGACGACCCGCACGGAAGAGACGGATGTGGAACGAGCGGCGGTTAATCTCGAGCCGGTATTCGTTGCGGACGAGATCCCCGAACGCAGCGCGGCGAACCCAGCCTGATCGCCCGTTCGGGCGACCGGGAATTCGGACCCTCAGCCAGTCTCCTTCAGTATTCGTCGCAAGCGAGAGAGCGACGTAGACCTCCGGCATCCGATCTTCCGTCAGAAGCCGCAGCTTGGCGATCGTCCGAGCTTGAGCGCTCGCAGTCACGTAAACGCGCGCGGTCTTCAGCGGGGTCGCCCAGCGCGTCATCGTCCGTTCGTCCGAGAGGCGAACCTCCGTCCCGATCTTGGTGCTGTACTCGTTGGCAGCCAGTGCACGGTCGGCGGCCCCACCCAGCGCCAGCGCCGAGCAGGCTGCCACGAGGATCGCACGAAGGAATCCGGAGCTGGATGTTCTCACCATGCTCAAACAATCTAGGTCGGTCCACGCTCGTGGAGCTCAGCGTTTTCCCGCACGCTTGAGCGCACAATCACGGGGCGCAAAGGGGCCGTCGAGCAGCATTGCCAAGATTCGCGGCGCGGCAGCTCACGGCCTGACACTCAGCATTTTTGCGCAAAACTCGAACTTTCCCGCCAATAGTCTTGGTGGAGCAATGAATCGAACGATTGTCGCCCTCACCTGTTTGGTCCTCGTCGGCCTGTCCGGCGCCTTTCTCCTGACCTTTTCGCTCTCTCGCGGCGCCGAGCTTGCCTCAACGCCGTGCGTCGGCGTTGACGACCTTCCGCGCTTCGCTGGCGATCCCCGAACCCGTGCGGCGATGCTCTGCCTGATCAACGTAGAACGCGCGCGCGTCTCGGTGAAGGCCGTGAAGTCCGAGCCGCATTTGGAGCAGGCGGCCTCAAGCTACGCGCAGCAGATGGTCGACCAGCACTTCTTCTCACACACCGACCCGCTCGGCGGCACGCTGCCAAGCCGTGTATTCCTGTCGGGCTATCTTGCCGGCGCCGACCTCTGGCAGGTCGGCGAGAACCTCTCTTGGGGCGGAGGCACCGTAGGGACGCCGCGCAAGATTGTGGATGCGCTGATGCTCAGCCCCGCCCACCGAACGAACATGCTTGGCCGCGAGTACACCGACATTGGGATCGGCGTAGTTCCGGGAACGCCAACCGGCTACGCCAGCGGAGCAACCCACTCACAGCTGCTCGGGATGCGAACGCTGCGCAAGGTCGTCAAGAAGAAGCCGAAGAAGAAGCCGAAGAAGAAGCCGAAGAAGAAGCCGAAGAAGAAACCTAAGAAGAAGTCGACGAATAGCACGACGAAGCGGTAGCCGCGCCAGCTGCTCCGATGATCTCGGTCAGCGGGAAGAAAGGCCGAGCTGACGACTGCCCGTGACCTCCGGCAGCAGCCCTGAGCCGGCGTTGGCGAAGGTGCAGGTGACGACCTCGCCCGATTGCAGGCTGATCAGCGCGCTCTCCTTCGACGTTGTCGAACCCCCAGCAGCATCGCCGCCATCGGAACACTCGATGCTGTCGACTGCGAAGACCCCTTCAACGACCTCCTGCGTTGCGCGGTAGCTACCGGGCGGCAGCCTGAACGTCCTTGACCCGCCGGTCAGCAGATCGAAGTCGCCGTCGAGCGTCCCTGTGAAGCGAAACCGCCCCTGAAGGCCGTCCTTGACACGGTTGGAGATGATCACCTCTCCGGGGCGACGAAGGTTGGTCACGACGCAGTTCATCGTCTGGCGCGGCTTCAGAATCACGAGAAGGTTTGTTCCAGGGCCCGCGGCGACAAGCTCGCCAGCGCTCGTGCAAGCGATCGAGCTGGCGTAGTCCGCCTGGACGGCCGGCGCGACGGCAGTCTCGGAGATAACGTGGCTGCCGGGCAAGAGAGCGATCGGCCCGGTGGAACCTGCATCTCCGACCTTCGTCGCCAGCTCGACGCCGTCAATCATCAGATTGAAGCGGCCGCTGTCAGTCGAAGGCGCGAGATTCTTGACGACCGTGACCGCTCCTGGAGTGAAGCGCGCCGCGCCGGTGACCTTGCGCGCGGCGAGCGCCGTTGGGTTGACCGGGTCGACGAGCAGCCCTTCGGTTCCCCCGCGTCGATACCAGCCGCCGCCAAACAGGGGCTGCGAGCCAGCCGCTACGGTCGGCTTCTGCCCGTGTGTCGGCAGGCCGGACGGGTTCCCGCTCTGCGCAGGTTGACCAGAAGCCCCAGCAAACGCCACCCCGGGCAGCAAGGCGAGAGTCACGGCCGCAGCGACCACAATCGAGAGTAGGCCCGGACTCTTCATCAGCGGCCGCCCACTACGCCTCTACTGCCGCGAGCTGCGCCAGCTTGATCGCGCTCTCAGCGACGCGCGCGTGCAGATCATCAGGGTCGCTAAGCGAATTCCAGCGGGTAAATGCGTTCGCCACTATGGCCCCCTCGTCGGATTTGACTTGCATCGCCAACGTAGGAGGTCGCGGCAGAGTCCTCCTAGGTGTTGATCCGCGCTGATCCGTCGGAAAATCAACAGGCATCGCTACTGCCGAAAACTACTCGCGCATCGGTAGTGGTAAGTAGCGATGTATCGGAGCGCGCACGCGGCGAGACTTTTTCTCATCATGGTTGGCCAGCAGAGCAGTCGGATCCACTTTGAGTGCAGGGAAGCGTTTGACGCGATCGTGCACGTCAAGCGCAGCAGCGCCGTGCCAGTCGACCATCCTCAGGGGTGGCTCTTCGATGAGCCCCAGAGGCCTACCCGACGGCGCTCTGAGCGGTGACGACGATTCTGCCCAGCGGCGGTGTTGCATCACAGTTCCGTGACCGGAATGATGCTGGCAAGGCGCTGTCGGCAGCACTGGCGAAACCGGTCGGCGAGGCTCCGGTGTTGCTGGCACTGCCGCGCGGCGGCGTACCGGTTGCGTTCCCTGTCGCCGAGTCGCTGGGTGCCCCTCTCGACGTGATGATCGTGCGCAAGGTCGGCGCTCCGGGGCACCCGGAATTTGGCATCGGCGCGGTAGCCGAGGGCGGAATCCGGGTGCTCGATCAGGAGATCATCGAGCAGCTCGGGATCCCCGACGAAACGCTCTCGATGCTCGTAGACAAAGCGGAAGCCGAGCTTGACGAGCGAATCCGCCGCTACCGTTCCAACCGTCCTTCGGTAGGCATTGAAGGGCGCTGCGTAATGATCATTGACGACGGCCTCGCGACCGGAGGCACTGCCGTCGCGGCGATCCGTGCAGCGCGGCACGCAGGAGCGCGTGAAGTGCTCGTGACCGTCCCCGTCGCCTCGCGTGAAGCGGTCGAGCGGCTACGACTGGAGGCAGACGAAGTTTCGGCGCTTTGGATACCGGCCTCGATGAAGTCGGTCGGCGCCTGGTATGCGGACTTCCGTCAGACGACCTCCGACGAGGTAACCGACCTGTTGAATCGCGCCGCAGCCGACGACAGCCGGCCAAAAGGCAGAGAGACGCACGCGGTCAACATCACGTTCGCGAGCGGGCCACCTCTGGGTGCCGACATGACGGTACCGGCAGGCGCGCGCGGCCTTGTGATCTTCGCGCACGGCAGCGGCAGCGGCCGACGCAGCCCGCGCAACCGACAGGTAGCTGCCGACCTGCAGCGCGCGGGGCTGGCAACGCTGCTGCTGGATCTACTCACTCCGATGGAGGAGAAGGACCGGCGCAACGTCTTTGACATCGGTTTGCTGGCTGGCCGACTCCGCGCAGCCAGCATCTGGGCCGCCTCGCAGCCGTTGATCGACACGCTGCCGATCGGCCTCTTCGGAGCCAGCACGGGCGCCGGGGCGGCGCTCGTAGCAGCAGCAATCGACGGCAACGTGAAGGCCGTTGTATCGCGCGGCGGCCGCGTCGATCTAGCAGGTGAAGCCCTTGCACGCGTCAACATTCCCGTGCTGCTGATCGTCGGCAGCGGCGACCCGGAGGTATTCCAGCTCAACCGAGGGGCTGAGGCCGCAATGCGCGGAATTACCGAGCTGGCCGTGATCCCGAATGCCGGCCATCTGTTCGAAGAGCCAGGCGCCTTGGAACAGGTTGGTGAACTCGCCGCGGAGTGGTTCGTGCGCAACCTTGACCCGCCGCAGATGGGCCGCTGACCGAGGCCGACTGCCCCAGCGATGCTTGACGCAACAACCGCCGGAGAGCGACTAGGTGGACCGCACCGGCGACGGATGCACGTAATTAGTACGGACGTAGGCCGCGCCACGTACGCCGCTGCGCCGTAGTGAACACATCGCGGGATGGTTGGCCGCAAGTTACTCTGGGTTCAGATTGCGGAGTCTTTTCGGCAGAAGTCTGCAAGATGCTCCAACCGCACCAGTTTGAAAGCGAGCCAACCAATGCAGAGTCAATCATCCCAACCGCCTCAGGACCGCCGACATGGCGACCGTCGCAATGGCGACCGCCGCGTGGCTGGCGGCGAACACTCGGGGCCGACGCTGACCGTGATGATCGTTGACGACGAAACGCTCGTGCGTAGCGCGCTTGCCGCGCTGCTCCGGAAGGAACCAGGTATCGAAATTGTCGCGCAGCCAGCCGACATCGACGCGGCCGCACAGGCCGCCAACGGCCACAAGCCGGACATCATTCTGTTTGACCCGCTGGCAGATGCCAGCGTCGAAACCGTTGCTGAAGAGATCGGCCAGCTGCTCGAAGCGTCACCGGAGTCGAAGACGATCGTGCTCAGTAACCGCGAGGATGCCGCCTTTGCCCGTGCCGTCCTCTTCGCCGGTGCAGTCGGGTACATGCTGACGCGCGAGGATCCCGAAGACCTCCTCAAAGCTATTCTTCGGGCCTCGAAGGGTCACCCGTCGGTCAGCCCAACAATCGCCATTCTGATCGCACAGGCTGACACTCAGAATGGAGACGGCGACCTGACCGACCGCGAGAAGGAAGTCCTTCAATTGGTGGCGCTCGGCCACACCAGCAATGAGATCGCAGCTCAGCTCTTCCTCTCAGCCCGCACCGTTGAGTCGCACCGCGCAAACATGATCCGGAAGCTGGGCGTCGAGAACCGCGCCGGACTGGTCAGGTACGCGCTCGACAACGACTTGGTCTCTTAGCTCTGAGCGGCAGCGCTCGACGCCGTGCAATCGCCGCTTGCGCGGAATACCCGAAGCGCGGAGTTAGTCGCGACTGGCGTAGTAGCCGACCGGCGAGAAGAAGATCTCATGCGCGACGGCCCAAGCAACGAGCTCCGGGCGGGACTCGATCTCGAGCGCGTTGTAGATCTCGATCCGCCGACCCTCGATTGTTCGAGGTGAAAGGTTCAGATGCTCCGCAATCTCGCCACTCGTATAGCCAAGAGCCACGCCGCAGAGGATCTCAAGGTCGCGTTCGGCGAGGGCCGAACGGTCGCGGGCTGACGCGCCCTCGATAATCCGCTTCGTCACATCGGCGGAGATTTGACCCCGGCCCTCGGCGACGCCGACGACGGCACTGAGGAACTCAGTGGCGCTGCTGCCGATCGCGATCGAACCGTCGGCGCCCGCAGCGACGCCCTCGGTTATCGCTGCAACGTCGTCACCGGTGAGGCTCATGAGCAGAACCTTGCTCCGCGGCGAGGCTTCCCTGACAGCCTCGACTATCTGAACCTGCGTGTGGAGCGCGTCACCGAAGCTTTGGTTCGGGCCGATCACTACCACATCCGGCTGGTGCCCCAGCGCCCTGCGGCCAGCCTCGTCGGCGTCTGCGGCGTGGGCCACAACTTCCAACCGATCGGCTGAGTTGATCAGCAGCTCGGTCCCCGCGCGAGCAACGCCCAGCGCGTATACGACCATCACGCTGATTGGCGACTCACCGTCAATCGCTGGTTGCTGGCTATCCGAATGCACAAAAACAGGATAAACAAGTGGCTCGTCAGCGGCCTACCGCCCCTCCCTCCCGCGCTGAGGTTGCTGTAATTACTACGGATTACTTGTAATTCACGTACTTGGTACGTTCGGCCGCGCGGAAAGCCGCGTCATAGTTTATGACGAGCCTGAGCCCACACATTTGCACTGCTTCTGGCGCATCTGTGGCAGCGGCAAGCCGGGCAAGATCGGAACGCATTGATGACCCCAACTTCCACACCTCTCCCCAAAGATGAGAAAGACGATGCAACCGCGGCCAGCGGTCTGGCGCCGGTCACAGTTCAGCTGGCCGATGGGACAGCAATGGTGCGCGGCGCCCTCTCTTCTTTGCTGGCTCAGGACGAGACGATCGAAGTTGTCGCAGCGACCTCATCGTCAGAGGAAACGCTTCGTGCCATCGGAGGTCACAAGCCAATGGTCGTTGTTTACCAGCCTCCCGCCTCGGCGATGTCGGAGGACACCGTCGAACTGATCGCCCATATCCACGAGCTGTCGCCGGCTACGAGGACGATCGTCCTCGCCAGCAGCGCCGACCCCGGGCGCGCGCGTGACGCGCTCAACGCAGGCGCCACCGGCTACATCCTTGGCGCCGACGAAACAGATGAATTGATCCGCGCGATCCATTCCGTCGCCAAGGGGAACCCTGTCGTGAACCCGGTCGTCGCGCTGGCGATCGCTCAGGACGACCGCGAAGAAGGCCACACCTGACTCTCCGATCGCGAGCGACAGATCGTCAAGCTGGTCGCGCTCGGTTTCACCAACGCCGAGATAGGCGCGGACATCAACCTCTCCGGCCGCACCGTCGAAACGCACCGCGCGAACATCCTGCGCAAGCTTGAACTGAGCAGCCGCTCGGGACTCGTCCGCTACGCGATCGACCAAGGGATGTTGCACTAGACGCAGGGAATGCCGCGGGGCTGCGCTCGAGGCGGCGCTGACTAGCGAATATCGCGGCGATTGAACAGCACGGCGCCGACTGCGGCCAGCAGCACGCCCGCAGCGGCAAGCCCGAGCGCGTGACTGAGGTCGAAACCCTGCTGAATTGCCGAACCGTAGTAACGGTAGGCGGAGATCACTCGCAGCGGCTCAACATCTGGAGAGAGCTTCCCGAGCAGGTCGATCAGATACATCGCGATCAACGTTCCCGACGCGACGCCGGTCACTGCGGCGAGGCTGTGGAGCATTCCGCAGAGGAGAAGCGCGAAGCCGCCGAAGGCGAATGCGATCGGCCAGACGTTGACGACGCCGAGAGTCCACGCTTCGAGGCCGATGCCGGCGCCGACCGCCAGCCCGGCCGCCCAAGTCATCAGCCAAGTGATCGCCAGGATCACAGCCAGCAGAATCGCCGTCGAAATCACCGCCCCGGCGGCCAGAATCCGCCGATCGAGAGGGACCGACAGCAGTGCGTCGAGATACGAGTTCTCCTCAGCCCCGACCAGCGGCCGCGCGACCGAGCGGATCGCGAAGAAGGCCAGTGCGAGAGGGACGATCAGGCTGAGCATTTCTACGTCGAGATACTGGTCGGCGTTCGATAGCTGCTCAATCGAGAAGGCCTCCTTGATCGCGGCCGGGTAGCTCGCGATCGCCTGCGAGATCGAGTCCGAGATAGACGGCCAGATTGCGGCAACAAGGGCGCACGAGAGCCCAAGGCTGAGCCCCCACGTGAGCGGCGCCCAGCGTTGCAGACGCAGCAGGTGCCTAACGATCGCGTAGAGCGACCTGGCCGACCCCGGAGCGGAGACTGGCGCGGCGCTACTCATCGTCGTCGCCGTAGTAGGTCATGAAGAGCTCCTCGAGACTCGGATGAGTGATCTCGATGTCGGTCAACGTGTAGCTGGCGAGCAACTTGACGGCGGCGTCAGCGGTACCGCTGACGGAGAAGGTCAAGCGGCCGTCAACAAGTTCAAGCTGCTGCACTCCTGGTAGGGCAGCGAACGGTTCCAGCTCGACCGGCTGATCGAAGCGGACAACGAAGTGCCGCATCGCCCGGCGATGCATCTCGTGGACGTCCTCGATCGCGACGAGCCGCGCGCTGCGGATAATCGCCACGCGGTCGCAGATTCGTTCAACCTCATCAAGGTCGTGTGAGGAAAGAAAGACGGTCACGCCGCGGCCGCGCTCCTCTTCGAGCAAGCGGACGAACTCGGCCTGCATCAGCGGGTCGAGGCCCGAAGTCGGCTCGTCAAGGATCAGCAACTCGGGGCTGTGGAAGAGAGCCTGAATCAGAGCGATCTTCTGCACGTTGCCGCGCGAGAGCTGCTTCAGCGGCTGATCAAGACCAACATCGAAACGCTGCGCCAACTCCTCGGCTCGCCCGAGGTCACT
>WLNV01000079.1 GCA_009699615.1 Actinomycetota bacterium | reverse complement strand
CTTGACGCGCTGAACATCAATCTGACCAAGCTGCGCGACGATCAGGCCGCCTACATCGGCGTTCCGGTCGAGGGTCCGTACAAGCCCGACAGCTACCGCTACTAAGGAGTTCGTTCTGCCCAAATCTGATGTTGCAGACTTGACCCTCGCGGCCTCCGGGCTGGCGAGGATCGAGTGGGCGGCCGGGCAGATGCCGGTCCTTGGACGCGTCGCTGAGCGCTTCGCTGCCGAGCGGCCGCTCGAAGGAGTGAAGATCGCGATCTGCCTCCATGTGACGGCTGAGACAGCGAATCTCGTGCGCGCCCTCTCTGGCGCAGGCGCCGAAGTGGCGCTCTGTTCGGCCAACCCGCTCTCAACGCAGGACGACGTCGCCGCGGCGCTCGTCGACAACGACGGGATCGAGGTCCATGCGATCCATGGTGAGACCCTTGCCCAGTACCGCGAACATGTGGCGGCGCTCGTCGCGGGCGGCCCGCAGATTGCGATCGACGACGGCGCCGAATTGATCGAGGCACTCCACGGCGGCTCCGACGCGCCGGCTTCACGGATGATCGGTGCGACAGAGGAGACGACGACCGGCTTGGTGCAGTTGCGTGCTATTGAGCGGGGCGGTGGCCTCAAGTGTCCTGTCATCGCGGTGAACGAGTCGCGCACCGAACGGGCCTTCAACGACCGCTACGGAACCGGTCAGTCAACGATTGATGGAATCCTCAGAGCAACGAACGTGCTGTTGGCTGGCGCCGTCGTCGTCGTCGTCGGCTACGGCTGGACCGGCAAGGGGATCGCGCTGCGCGCCAAGGGGCTCGGCGCGACGGTGATCGTCTGCGAAGTCGATCCGCTGCGCGCGCTTGAGGCGCGAATGGAAGGCTTCGAGGTGATGCCCTCACGCGAAGCGGCGGCCCGCGGAGACGTCTTCATCACCGTTACGGGCGGGCGCGAAGTGTTGAGCGAGGACCACTTCGTCGCGATGCGCGACGGCGCAATCCTTGCCAATGCTGGCCACTTCGATGTTGAGATCGACCTTCCCGCGCTCGATCGTGTCGCGGGCTCACGCCGCGAGGTTCGCCCGCTGGTCGAGGAGTTCGAAATCAACGGCCGCCGGATCAACCTCCTGGCCCACGGCCGCGTCGTCAACCTCGCCGCCGCCGACGGCCATCCATCGGCCGTGATGGATCTCTCGTTCGCCTCGCAGGCACTGGTCGTCGAAGGGCTCGTCAAAGCCGAGCAGCCGCTCAGCGCCGCGGTTCATCCGGTACCCGAAAATGTTGACCGCGAGGTCGCGCGGCTCAAGCTTGACGCGCTGGGCGTTTCAATCGACTCGCTCAGCGACGAACAGATCGCCTACCTGAAGGTCTTCTCGCCGGCGCCCCACGACGGCTGAGCGTCGGGGGCTGTGCGACGATGGCGACCGTGAGCGACGATCCCACAGCAGCGGCAATCGCCAAGCTCGACGCCGACGGCGCCGCAGCCGCGACGATCGCCAGCTTCACCGGGCAACTGCGCCGACTCGGTGAAGGCGACCTCGGGATGCTGCCGGAAGCGGCGCTTGAGCCGGTCGAGACGCTTCCCGATGCAGAGCAGCTCGCGGTTGATCACGACGCAATCGCCGGGCTGCTTGGCCAGACCGTTGTCATCAAGCTGAACGGAGGGCTCGGTACGAGCATGGGGCTCGCCGGTCCAAAGTCGCTGCTTGAGGTGAAGGACGGGCTCAGCTTCCTCGACATCACAGCGCGCCAGATTGAGGCCCTGCGAACCGAGCACGGCGGCGCGCGGCTGCCGCTCGTTTTGCTCAACAGCTTCCGAACGCGCGAGCCCTCGCTGGCGGCTCTTGGCGCCTACCGGCAACTGTCGGCCGATCTACCAGCTGATTTCCTCCAGGGTCGCGTTCCAAAGCTGCTCGATGACGGCCGCTTCGCCCCCGTAGATTGGCCGGCCGATCCCGAGCTCGAATGGAGCCCGCCCGGCCATGGGGACATCTATCCAGCGCTCGTCGGGTCGGGCATGCTCGCCGAGATGTTGACCGCCGGCTACCGCTACGCCTTCGTCGCAAACGCCGACAACCTCGGTGCGGTGCTTGACCCGAGGATTCTCTGTTGGATCGCCTCAGAGCAGGTGCCGTTCGCGATGGAGGTCGCCGACCGCACCGCGGCCGATCGCAAGGGCGGTCACCTCGCGCGTCGCGCCGACGGAACGCTGGTGCTTCGCGAGATTGCGCAGACGCCCGATTCCGACCTCGGCGCCTTCGCCGATACCGAACGTCACCGCTTCTTCAATACCAACAGCATCTGGCTTGATCTTCAGGCCTTGAGCACGGCGCTCGGCGACGACGGCGTGATCGACCTGCCGATGATCGTCAACCGCAAGACGGTCGACCCTTCCGATCCGGCTTCGGCGCCGGTCGTTCAGCTTGAGTCGGCGATTGGCGCTGCGATCGCTGCGATCCCTGGCGCCGGCGCGATTCGCGTTCCACGTTCACGCTTCCTGCCGGTAAAGACGACCGACGATCTGCTCGTGCTCCGCTCCGACGCTTACGAGCTGACCGACGACGGCCAACTAGAGCTCGCGGCAGCTTGCAACGGCCGCGCGCCACTGGCCGAACTCGACCGCGAGCAGTTCGCCTTGATCGACGACTTCGAAGCGCGCTTCCCGCAGGGCCCGCCGTCACTGATTGCCGCCGAGCGGCTGACCGTGATCGGTGACGTCAGCTTCGGTGCCGAGGTGAGCGTGAGCGGCGCCGTCACGGTTGAGGCCGCAGCAGGCGAGCAGCTACGGATTGATGATCACGCCACGCTCAGCGGTTAGCTGAGCTGCTCTTCGGCGCGGTCCTCCAGAGCTTCGCGCCGCTCCTGTTCGCGCTCACTCTGATCAATCGCGCGGAACAGCAGGTACGCAAGCGCTACGCCCATCACGATCGTCTGCTCAAGCGCCATCAGCTCGCCACCGATCTGCTGATCGACGCCCGCGCTTAGGCCGAAGATCCCGTCGCGCACCTCGTAGTACGAGTAGAGCGGGTTGGGCGCGAAGGTCAGCAGGATTCCCAGTAGCCCTACGCCGATCTTGGTCGAGACCATGTAGACCAGCGGCCCCATCGCTCCGCCGCGGAAGCGCGAGCGGATTGGTGAGAGCAGCTGCCACCAATAGAGAAAGCCGACGCTGAGGAAGCAGACGTGCTCGAGCACGTGGACGGTGACGTTCTCGAGCGCAGCGTCGTAGGCCGCCGGAACATGCCATGCCCACATCGCGACGATGTAGAGCACAACCGCGACCCACGGGTGCATCAGCGGTCCAAGCGCCCGCTCCAACGCTTGAAGTCGCCTCGTAGCGGGTCGCAGCAGAATCTTATTCAGGCCGAGAATGCAGAAGATCGGAACCAGGTCCAGCAGCAGCATGTGCTGGGCCATGTGGAAGCTGAACGATTGCTGTGCGAGGACGTCGATCGGTGAGAGCAGAGCGACGGCGAGGAAGGCCAGTCCGAGAAGGAAGCTCAGCAGTCGCCAGATTGGCGCCGCGGTGGCGCCATCGGCGCTGCGGACCCGCCACCAGCGCGGCAGGTAGAGCCCGCCAAGGATCAGGATCATCAGGATCGGACCCGGATCGATCGTCCACGAAGTGTCGGCGGCGGCCGCGAGCGGGAGGATCAGAGTTGGAACCGGCATCAGGCTGGATCGTCGCAGACCGCTGCTGGTTGCGATGCGACCGACCGGCCAGACTCGTCTGCATCCTTCGCGCAGCGCTCAATCTGCTCGTCCCGCCACTCTGCTGGGCCTGTCGTCGGCCGGCCGACGATCGTCTCTGCGAAGACTGCCGCGGTGAGCTGCCCTGGATCGAACCGCTGGCGCCTCGCCGTCGCGGCAGTGTGCTCCAGCAGCACTGGTCGCCGCTTGAGTTCGAAGGCCCCGCGCGGGCGATCGTTCACGCGCTGAAGTTCCACTGCGCGACCGCTCTCGCGGCGCTGATGGCGCAGCAGCTCGTCGACTCGCTGCCGCCGCGCGCCTTTCCTCCCGACGCCGTGCTCGTCCCAGTCCCGTCCAGCCGGATCGGCCTTCGTCGGCGTGGATTCGATCACGCCGACCTGTTGGCAGTTGAGCTCGGGCGACGCGTGCTGCTCCCGGTCCAGCGCCCGTTGAAGCGCGAAACGACGCTTGTGCGCGGGCAGCGCGGGCTCGGGCGTGGCGATCGCCTCGCAGGCAGAGGGTTCCAGGTCAGCGCGGCGCGCAATTCGCCCGCTCGAGTCGTGCTGGTCGACGACGTATGCACGACCGGGGCGACGCTTGAGCTCTGCGCTCAGGCCTTGCTTGCGGGCGATGGGGAGGTTGTCAGCGCTGTGACTTATTGCTCTGTTCCTTAGGCCTCTCCGGTGCTACATTTTTAAGACATTCATCACGACAAAGGACTCCCTATGCGAATCGACCTGACCGGGACCAATATCGAGATCAATGGAGAGCTGCGCGCGCTCGTCGCCAAGCGCTTCGCGAAGATCAAGCGCCGCGTCCCTGAGGATGTTCACTGCGAAGTGATTCTCGCCGAGGAGCACAACCCGAAGATCGCCGAAGGCCAGAAGGCTGAAGCCAACCTCCACATCAAGGGAGGGACGATCAACGCCAAGGCTCACGAGCGCGACATGGCGGCCGCTGTTGGCCGAATCGCCGACGAAGTCGTGCGCCAACTGAATCGTCGTGGCGACAGGGCTCGGGCACGCAGCCGGGCCGGCGCCGACACGATCCGTCACGGTCACCCCGGGAGCGCCGTTTAAGGAGGCTCGCCAGCCGCCTCGCGCGGCTACACTTCGGGCAATGGGTTTGCTCGAAAAAGCACTGAATGTCGGCGAAGGAAAGCAGTTTCGTCAGTACGAGAAGCGCGTTTCCGAAATCGCGGCCTTTGAGGATCAGCTCGTTGCGCTCAATGATGAGGAGCTGCGCGGCCGGATGGATGGCCTTCGCGAGCGTGTCCGCGAGCAGGGCGAGTCGCTCGACAGCGTCTTGCCGGAGTGTTTCGCAATTGTCCGCGAGGCTGGCCGCCGCTTCCTCAACATGCGCCACTTTGACGTCCAGCTAATCGGCGGAATGGTGCTCCACGGCGGCAACATCGCCGAGATGAAGACCGGCGAAGGCAAGACGCTGACGGCAACGCTCGCCGTCTGCCTCAACGCGCTCTCCGACAAGGGCGTCCATCTCGTCACCGTCAACGACTATCTAGCGCGCCGTGACGCCGAGTGGATGAGCCCGATCTACGACGGACTTGGATTTAGCTGGGGCGTACTTCAGAACATGCAGGACCCGAACGAGAAGCTCGCTTCGTACGCCGCCGACATCACCTACGGCACAAACTCGGAGTTCGGTTTCGACTACTTGCGCGACAACATGGCGCAGACGCTCGAGGAGAAGGTTCAGCACGGTGGCCGGATCGGCGAGGACGGCCGCCCGGTTGCGATGCACAACTTCGCGATTGTCGATGAGGTCGACAACATTCTGATCGACGAGGCGCGTACGCCGTTGATTATCTCCGGCGCCCCCGAGGCCGCCGCCGACTCTTATGGGAAGTTCGCGAAGTTGGCTCCGCAGATGGTCGCCGGCAAGACGCCGGAGGGGATGGATCCGCGCGCGAAGAAGGATTTCGTCGCCGACTTCGACTACGAGTTCGACGAGAAGCACAAGACCGTCGCGGTTACCGAGAGGGGCGTCGGCAAAGCCGAGAAGTTCATGAACATCGACCACCTCTACCGCGCTGAGAACGGGCCGCTCGTCAACCACTTGATTCAGTCGCTCAAGGCTCAGAGCCTCTACAAACGTGACGTCGACTACGCCGTTATCGACGGCGAAGTGCGGATCATCGACGAGTTCACCGGCCGCATCCTTGAAGGGCGCCGCTGGTCGGAAGGGCTCCACCAAGCGGTCGAGGCGAAGGAGGGCGTCCGCGTTCAGGAAGAGAACCAGACACTCGCCACGATTACGCTGCAGAACTTCTTCCGCCTCTACGACAAGCTCTCGGGGATGACCGGTACCGCCCTAACCGAGGCGACCGAGTTCATGAAGATCTACAAGCTCGGCGTTGTTCAGGTGCCGACAAACCAGGGCCTCGTGCGCGAGGACCAGAATGATCAGATCTACAAGACGAAGGACGGCAAGTGGAGCGCCGTCGCTCGCGAGATCGAAGTCCGTCACGGACAAGGCCAGCCGGTTCTGGTCGGCACAATCTCGGTCGAAATTTCAGAGTTGCTTGGTTCGATGCTGGCGAAGCGCGGGATTCCACACACGGTCCTCAACGCCAAGCCCGAGTACGCCGAGCGCGAAGGCGAGATCATCGCTGAGGCTGGCCGTCCTGGCGCCGTCACGATCGCCACCAACATGGCCGGTCGTGGCGTCGACATCAAGCTTGGCGGTAGCCCCGAGCACCTGGCGCGCGAAGAGTTGATCGCCAGTGGCGTTCAGCCCCACGAACCCGAGTTCGCTGAGAAGATGCCGGCACTGATCGTCGAGCAGGAAGCGAAGGTCGCTGATGCCCGCGAGGCTGTGCTCGAATCCGGCGGCCTCTTCATCGTCGGTACAGAGCGTCACGAGTCACGCCGGATTGACAATCAGTTGCGCGGCCGCGCCGGTCGTCAGGGCGACCCCGGCGAATCGCGTTTCTTCCTCAGCGCCGAAGACGATCTCGTCCGCCTTTTCGCCGGCGACCGGATCTACAAGATCCTTGACCGCCTCGGTGGCACCGACGAGGAAGGCAACGAGGAGCCGATTGAGGCCGGGATGCTTTCAAAGCAGATCGAAAAGGCGCAGCGCAAGGTCGAAGAACAGAACTTCCTGATCCGTAAGCGCGTGCTCGAGTACGACGACGTGATGAATGAGCAGCGCCGCGTTGTCTACGCCTACCGCGATGAGGTGCTCGAAGGAGTCGATCTTGGCGACCAAGCCCGTACCGAGAT
>WLNV01000078.1 GCA_009699615.1 Actinomycetota bacterium | reverse complement strand
GGTGCGCTGCGCCGTTCGGCCAGCGCCGAGGCTGGCGGCCCGTCCGAAGGCGTGGCTAGCTTTGCGCCTGATGACTCGCGACGACGTCCTTGAATTAATCCGCACGCACCTCGCCGACGAGCTCGACGTTGACCCGTCAACGATCGACGACGAGACGCGTTTCAAGGAAGACCTGGAGGCAGACTCTCTTGACCTCTACACGCTCGTCCAAGAGTTCGAAGATACGTACGGCACGAAGATGTCGGACGAACAGGCAGCAACGATCCTCACGGTCGGTCAAGCAATCGACTTTGTCCTCGCCCACACCAGCGCCAGCTCCTGAACCCTGCAAACCCTCACCTCACTTCTCGACGATCTGCCGGCCGACCTCTACCGGCAGGTCTTCACGCATGCCTCTTGGGGCGAGCGCAGCAGCGACTCGTACGAGCGGCTTGCCTTCCTCGGCGACAGCGTGCTCGGTTTGGCGATCACGGCGCATCTCTATCCGTTGCTGGAAGCAGAACGTTTTGGAGCAGGGCGGCTGACGAAGATCAGGGCGCAGACGGTCTCAGGCGCAGCCTGTCGCGAGGTCGCCGTCCGCTTGGATGTTCCGGGTCGTCTCGAGGCTGCTGCTCCGGAGGGCACGCCGATTGCCGACACGCTGATCAGCGAGCGCGTTCTCTCCTCGATCGTCGAAGCGATCATTGGCGCCTGCTACCTCGAACAGGGCTACGAGATAACGGCCGCAGCGGTAGTCGAGTGCTTCGAGCCCGAGCTTGCACTGGCGCTCGAACATCCGATCGACTTCAAATCTGCGCTGCAGGAGCAACTTGCAGCTCGAGGCCAGCTGGTCGAGTACGAGATCACGAGCGAGGACGGCCCGCCCCACGAGCGGACCTTCTCGGTCTCCGCGAGTGTCGCCGGAGAAGTAGTCGGCGAGGGCGTTGGACGCACGAAGAAGGCGGCCGAGCAGGAAGCGGCGCGAGCTGCGCTTGGGCCGGACGTTGGGGGCGGCTGACATGCATCTGAAGTCGATCAGCCTGAAGGGCTTCAAGTCGTTCCCGGAACGGACCGTGCTCGAGTTCGCGCCAGGTGTCTCGGTTGTCGTCGGCCCGAACGGCTCGGGCAAGTCAAACATCACCGATGCTGTGCTTTGGGCGATGGGAGAGCAGTCACCGCTCGCGGTCCGTGGACAGAAGATGCAGGACGTGATCTTCGGCGGCGGCCACGGCGTCAAGGCGCGCTCCTCGGCCGAGGTGGAACTGATCATCGACAACTCCGACGGCGCGATCCAGATGCCGATGGGCGAGATCTCAATCTTGCGCCGGCTTGATCGCAACGGTGAAGGCGAATACCGGCTCAACGGCGCGCGTTGTCGTCTTGTCGATGTACTTGAGGTGCTCTCCGACACCGGTCTTGGCAAGGAGATGCACTCGGTTGTCTCGCAAGGCCGTGTCGAATCGATCGTGACTTCGAAGCCGCGCGACAGGCGACTCTTGATCGAGGAGGCCGCCGGGCTCGGCAAGCACCGCAAGCGCCGCCGCCGCGCGCAGATCAAGCTCGATCGCGCGCAAGAGAACCTCGATCGGTGCCTCGACATTGAGCGCGAGGCGCGCTCGCAATTGCGCCCGCTGAAGCGTCAGGCCGAAGCGGCCGAGCTGCTGGCGCGCGTTGAGCGACAGACGACCGAGGCTTCATGGGAACTCGTCCGCGACGCCGCGCGCGTTCGCCGCGCAGCACTGGAAGGATCGGAGAAGGCGGCAACTGTCGCCCGCGAAGCGCGCGACGCGTTGCAGGAGAAGCTCGGGCAGGTTGACCTTAGGCGCGAAGAGGCCGAGAAGCAGCTCGCTGAGCGGAGCGAACGGCGTGAAGTGATAGCGCGCCGTGGGGAGATGGCACGGAGCGCCGCAGGCAAGATTGAGATGCGGATTGAACGGACCCGCGAGAATGCCCTCTCTCTCGCCGATCGACTTGAGCAGCGTGAGATTCAGCTTGAGCGGCTCCGTCCGCAGGTCGAGGCCGATTCGCCCGATCAAAGCGGTGGCGAGCGGATTGCCGCGCTTGAGGCCGCGTTGGCGAAGCTGGAGAGCGAACGGGCCTCCGAGATGGATCTGGAGTTGTCAGCGCTGGTCAGCGAACGTGACGCCGCGCTGGCCGCGAGCAACGACGCGATCGAGAAGTCGGTGCAGCTGACGAGTGAACGAAAGCTCGCTGAAGAGGCGGTGCAGAAGGCACGTGCGGAGCTGCGAAGCAGTCAGCAGGCTGCTGAGTCGGCGACGCGAGAGCTCGCGCGGCTAACCGCCGAGCTCTCTCGTCTTGACGACTTCCTCCGTGAGCACGCCGATGCCCCGGAAGGGCAGCCGTCGCTCGCTGCCAGTCTTGAGGTCGAGGCGGGCTGCGAAATAGCCGTCGCTGCGGTCCTTGGAACACGACTGCGGGCAGCGATCGTCGACAACCTGCCGACCGGTCAGCAACTACTTGGTCGGCTCGGAGCCCAGGGCGGCTCTGCGCTCGTCGCGACTGCCGCGAACACCGCTTCGGCCTCCGCTTCCGCTGCGCCACTGCAGGGCGGCCGCGCGTTGGCCGACTGCGTCACCGGCGGCGTTCACGCCGATCTCGGCCGCAGGCTTCTCGCAGGGGTCTGGCTTGTCGATTCGCTCGATGCAGCTCCCGCAGGGTTTGGTGGGGTAGTCGTAACACGGGAAGGCCGAGTCTGGAATGGTGCGACAGGCGAACTGCGCCAGAGCGCCCAGGGTGGAGGCGAGCAGATCCTCGCCGAACGCCAACGGCGCGAGCTGCTCGCGAGAGAGGCCGCTGGCGCCGCAGATTCGGCGAGCGTCACTGCCGCGGCGCTGACCGCGGTCGCTCAATCGTGCGCCGAGGCGGAACAGGCACTGACGGCTGCCGACGAGCGTTGCCGCGCGGGCGATCGCGAAGCCGCGCAGGCGGCCGAGACTGCGCGTCAGTCGGAGTGGATCATTGAGCAGCGGCGCAAGGCTCCGGAGGAGGGCGCAGGAGCTATTGCCCGAGCGCAGCTCGAAGGCGAACTCGCGGCCGAGCGGCGCGTCGCCGAGCAGGCCGAAGCGGCCCGCGAGGAGCGTAAGAAGACCGTCGCAACGCTGGAAGCAGCAATTGCCTACGAGGTCGAGCTGGTTCCGCTCTTCAACGCCTTCGAGCACGCTCTCGCTTCTGCCCAGGGCGCGATCGGCGAGCGCGTAGCGGTCTTCGAAGCCGAGCTCGAGGCAGACCGCCTCGGCAACGCCGGGGTAACCGACGAGTTGCGCGCCTTTGCACAATCCGGCGCCGAGCTTCAAGGAGCGTTGCGCGAGTCCGGCGAGACCGTCACAAAGGCCGAGGTTGCTGCGCAACAATCGCGCGACCAGCACGCCGAAACGGAGGCCGAGTTGGTTCGCCTTGCAGAGCTGCTCGGCCTTGAGGCGGAGCCATCTGCAGAGCCTCTCGATGAGGAGCAGGTCACAGCGCTTGAGCAGCGGATTGTGCGCCTTGAACGGCGTCGCGAGCAGATCGGTCCGGTAAACCCGCTCGCCAAGGCTCAGTACGAAGAGGCGCTCGAGCATGTCGAGACGCTCGAGCATCAGCGCACCGATCTTGAGACGGCTATGCGCGAGCTGCGCACCCTGATCCGCGATACCGATCGACAGATCCGCGAGAGCTTCGAAGAGACCTTCGAGGCTGCTGCGAAGAATTTCGAGGAGCTCGCGGCACACTGCTTCCCAGGTGGTCGTGGTCGCCTCCGGCTCGTCCGCGAGGAGCAAGCGCCGAAAGCTGTCCTCGGCGGAGGAGACGGCGAAGAAGAGGCCGCGCGGCTCGAAGCCGCCGAGGATGAGGCAAACGCCGAGGTCGAACGCGAGACCGGCGAACCCGAGGATGACCTTGGCGTCGAGATCGAGATAACCCCGGCCGGCAAGTCGATGAAGCGGCTGACTCTCCTCTCCGGTGGCGAGAAGTCAATGACGGCGATCGCCTTCCTCTTCTCGGTCTTCCTCGCGAAGCCTTGCCCGTTCTACATCCTTGACGAGGTTGAAGCCGCTCTTGACGACCTGAACATCGGTCGCTTCCTCGAGCTGCTGCGTCTCTACCGCGACCGTGCGCAGTTCATCGTCGTCACGCACCAGCAGAGGACGATGGAGGCTGCCGACTCCCTCTACGGTGTTTCGATGGGCGGCGACGGCGTCTCGAAGGTCATCAGCCGTAAGCTGCCGGTAGCCGTTGACGACGAGCCTGAGGCTGTCAACGCCGCTTAAGCGGGAAGCTCGAGGTAAGGCGTCGCGGTAGGCTTGGAGCGATGTCAACGCCCGTCATTTGGCTACTTGTCGCGGCCGCGCTGGCGCTTGGCGAGATCCTCACAGAGAGCTTCTTCCTTGCCCCGCTCGCTGCCGCCGCGTTGGTGATGGCCGCCGGGACACTGCTTGGGGTCGAGATCGTTCTGTTGTCGGTCGTCGCGATCGGGATCGGGATTCTGACGCTGCTCGTGCTGCGGCCGCTTCTGCGACGCGATCGGCTCGACTTCGCAGCCGGCGGAGCCGAGCACGAGTTCGTGATCGGTCAGATCGGCGTCGTCGAAGAGCACGTAGTCAACGACGAGTCGACCGGAGTCATCGAGATCGATGGCGAGGTTTGGACGGCCCGAGCCAACAACGATTCGCAGACTTTCGCACCTGGAGAGTCGGTTGAGGTGGTTGCCGTACGGGGTGCCGTGGCGCTCGTAGACGAGCCGTCAGTGCCTGCACGGCGCAAGCTGCGAGCTTGAGACGGCCCGCACCGCTACCCTCTAGCGCTGACGTTCTGTGAACTTCGAGAGGAACCTGTGGCCGTACGACTAAGGCTCACGCGAGTGGGCGGCAAGAAAAATCCGATCTGGCGAGTTGTTGTCGCCGACCAGCGCTCCCCGCGTGACGGTCGCTTCATCGAGGTCGTCGGGCAATACAACGCCCAGACCAACCCTTCAACGGTCACGCTCGACGCGGACCGGATCAAGCTCTGGCTTGACAAGGGCGCGCAGCCGACCTCACAGGTCCGCAAGTTGCTGCACACGCAGGGCATCCCCGTCTAGACTGGCGCGATGCGCGAACTACTCGAGTTTCTGGCCCGCTCACTGGTTGACGACCCGGCAGCAGTCGTTGTCGAACAGTTCGATGACGACGACGGGACCGCTGTACTCGAATTGACCGTCGGCGAGGACGATTACGGAAAGGTAATCGGACGTGGCGGGCGCACCGCGAACGCACTGCGAACCGTGCTGAAGGCCGCCGCGGTCCGCGAAGAGCGTCGCGTGGTTGTCGACATCGTTGACTGACGTGCCCGGAGAGGCACAGCAGTGGCTGCAGGCGGGCCGTATTGGACGGCCCCATGGTCTCGACGGCAGTTTCTACGTCACGAGGCCTCGGGCGGTCCTGCTTGAGCAAGGGGCCGGCGTCCGCGTTGAACAGCGCGATTTCGCGATCGAGAGGCGCGCTGGCACCGACGAGAAGCCAATTGTCAGGCTTGCAGGCGTAACTACTCCGGAGGCCGCCGAAGAGCTTCGAGGGCAGGCGATCTTCTGCCCGCTTGCCGACGCGCCGAGGCTCGGCGAGCGCGAGTGGTGGGCCGAGGAGCTCGAGGGGTGCAGCGTGATAGACGGAACGGTGAATGTCGGTGAGGTAGCGCGACTGCTCGTGCTTCCGTCCTGCGAAGTGCTGGAAGTCAAGCGCCCCGATGGCACCGAGCTGCTCGTACCGATGGTTAGCGATGCGATCCGCTCGGTCGACGTTGAGCAGCGCAAGATTGAGGTTAATCTGGCGTTCGTCGGGGGCGCATAGGCGATGCAGCTCGACGTCGTAACGCTCTTCCCCCAGTGGTTTGAATGGTTCGCCGAGCAGCGCCACGTCGCCAACGCAATCGCCCACGGAAATGAGCTGCGCGCACTCGATCTGCGCGAGCACACCCCGCTCAGCGGTGGTCAGGTTGACGACACGCCTTTCGGCGGCGGTGCCGGAATGGTGCTGCGGGTCGATGTGATGGAGGCCGCGCTGCGTGGCTTCTACGGCGTCGACCCAGTCGAGCTAGCAAGCAAGCGCCGCGTGATCGCGCTGACTCCAGGCGGCCGCGTCCTTGACGAGGCACTTGTCAACGAGCTTGCTGCCGAGCCGGAAGTAACGCTTCTGTGCGGTCGCTACGAGGGTTTCGACGAGCGGATTGTGCAGCACTTCTGCAGCGATGCCGTTTCTATCGGCCGTTACGTGATTGCCGGGGGCGAGCTGGCCGCGATGGTGGTCTGCGACGCGATTCTGCGCAAGCAGCCTGGTGCGCTCGGCGACGCCGACTCTGCGGTTGAGGAGTCGTTCAGCGCGGCGCTTGAGGGTGACCCCGAATATCCGCACTACACGCGGCCCGCGGAATTCCGCGAATGGGGGGTTCCAGAGGTGCTGCTCTCCGGTCACCATGAAGAGATTCGGCAGTGGCGCCGGGCGCGAAGTCGCGAGCGCGGGGCGGCAACGGACGAGGCTCCGCTATCCTGAGCTGACTCGTTCCGGTCGCGACGCCCATGTGCTCGCAGGAAATACGGCCGAACCCATGCGAGAGCCCCCACTATGAGCACAGTCATCGACAATCTTGAACGCGCACAGCTGCGCCGCGTACCAAACTTTGCCCCTGGCGACCGGGTCAAGGTTCACTTCCAGGTGATCGAGGGCGAACGTCGTCGTACACAGGTCTTCGAGGGCGTCGTCATCGCCCGTCAGGGCAGCGGCGCGCGCGAGACTTTCATCGTCCGCAAGCAATCGTTTGGCGTTGGCGTTGAGCGAACCTTCCCGGTCCACTCACCGAAGATCGAGAAGATCGAAGTAGCTGCACGCGGTGACGTCCGCCGAGCAAAGCTTTACTACCTGCGCGACCGCGTCGGCAAGGGAGCCCGCGTCCGCGAGCGCGACTATTACGGCCCCGAGGAGGAGATCGCTCCCGGGCTGGTTCACGCTCCCGCCGTGGTTGAGGAGCCGGAAGTTGCGGAGCCGCAG
>WLNV01000077.1 GCA_009699615.1 Actinomycetota bacterium | reverse complement strand
CGGCGCAGCAGCGCGTCACCAACGCTCCTCGCCTGCTCGTGGCGGGCGGCAAAGACCACTTCGGCGAGTAGGTCGGTCGGGCCATCATCGACTATCGGCTGCGCCCACTCCCCGCGCTCGGCGGCGACAGCAAGGACGTCACGCGCTCGATACCCGTAGCGCCCGGCGAGCTGCTCGTACGCCTCATCCGGAACGCCCTCGACGCGCGGCAGATCGTCAGCGTCGACCGCCTGTCCGAGCGGGATCTCCTCGGTCCGACAAGGGGCTTCACGCGAATCGCGTTCGACGATCCGATCGACCGCCATCTTCGCCATCCGCCGCCAGGTGGTCAGCTTTCCGCCTGTGATCGTGATCATGCCGCTCCCGGTTTCGTAAAGCTCGGCGCGGCGCGAGATGTCGACCGACTTCTTCGGGTCGCCGGTTGCGATCAGCGGCCGTACTCCAGCGAAGGCTCCGCTGATGTCACCGACGCCAAGGTCGGCTGCGAAGAACTGGTTCGTTGCTTCAAGCAGGTACTCGATATCCGCCTGCGACGGACTGATGTGATCGAGATCGGTTTCGTCGTAATCATTGTCGGTCGTCCCGATCAATGTTGAGCCAAGCCACGGCAGCGCGAAGATCGATCGCCCCTCCCCTGCGGGGACGATGACGCCATCGTTGAGCGGAAGGCTCTCGTTGGCAACAGTGATGTGCGTGCCCCGGCTGGGCCGAATCACCGGTAGACCCGCCTCATCGTGGAGCTCCTCAGGGCGCAGCCGATCTGCCCACACGCCGGTCGCATTGACGACGTTGTCGGCGCGGATCTCGAAGTCGCTGCCACTCTCGACGTCGCGTACCGAAATCCCGCGGGCACGACCGTTCTTCTCAACCAGCCCGGTCGCCTCGATCCGATTGGCGAAGACCGCTCCGAAGCGCTCCGCCTCCTCCAGCGCCGTGAGAACCAGCCGGGAGTCGTCGGTCTGACAGTCGTAGAAGAGATATCCCCCCGTGGGGTTTCGGGCAGCGAGAGCAGGAGCTCGTTCAATCACCTCGGCCCCATCGATCATCCGATGGCGCTCAGGAGACCAGTCTCCACCGAACTCGTCCTCCGGCTGATCACCCTTCTTGCGTCGACCGCGCAGACTGTCGACGGCCATCACGTCATAAAGGTTGAGCCCCATGCCGAGCCTGCGATCGGGCCGCTCGTCGTCAAATGCCGGAACGATCATCGGCAACGGCTTGACCAGATGCGGTGCCAGGCGGACCATTATCTGACGCTCGAGCAGGGCTTCGCGGACGAGCCCCAGATCGAACTGCTGCAAGTAGCGCAGACCACCGTGAACGAGCTTCGACGAGCGGCTCGAGGTGCCCGACGAAAAGTCGGCGCGCTCGATCAGCGCGACCGTGTAGCCGCGTGTTGCTGCGTCGAGCGCTACTCCGGCGCCTGTGATCCCGCCGCCGATCACGACGACGTCGAAAGCTTGCGCGGCGAGAATCTCGACCGCTTTGCTGCGTTCAATCATCGCGCAGCAGTCTCGCAGGCTTGGCGGGCGGGCGGCGCGGGGTTGGCGCGCTAGAGCGCCGTCAACTCTGCGGTGATCTCGGCAACGGAGCTCTTCGCGTCACCAAACAACATCGAGGTCATCGGCTCGAAGTAGAGCTCGTTCTCGATTCCGGCAAAGCCCGGATTCATCGAACGTTTCAACACGATCACCGACTTTGACTCGTTGACGTTGAGAATCGGCATGCCATAGATCGGCGAATCGGAGTTTGTGTTGGCAGCCGGGTTGGTGACGTCGTTGGCGCCGATCACGAGCGCCACATCGGTGCGGCTGAACTCGGGGTTTATCTCGTCCATCTCCTTGAGCTGGTCGTAAGGAACGTCTGCTTCAGCAAGCAGCACGTTCATGTGGCCAGGCATCCGCCCTGCGACCGGGTGGATCGCGTACTTGACCTCGACGTTGCGCTTCTCAAGCTCGCTCGCCAGCTCGCGGACTGCGTGCTGGGCCTGCGCGACGGCCATTCCATAGCCGGGAACAATCACCACTTGGCGCGCGAAGGCCATCTGAATTGCCGCATCGGCGGCGCTCGTTGCGCGGACCGTGCCGCCGTGCTCGCCAGCACCAGTTGCGCCAGCTTCTCCGCCGCCGCCACCAAAGCCGCCGGCGATGATGCTCGGAATCGAGCGGTTCATCGCGTCAGCCATCAGTCGCGTCAGGATCGTGCCCGAGGCGCCGACGATCATGCCGGCAACGATCAGCGCCGTGTTGTTGAGCGCCAGTCCGGTGGCCGCCGCGGAGAGGCCTGTGAAGGCGTTCAGCAGCGAGATAACAACCGGCATGTCGGCGCCGCCGATCGGCAGCACGACGAAGAGTCCGAGCAGCGCCGAAGCGCCGAGCAGCACGAGGATGTAGATCGTCGCCGTCTCGCCGCTGGCAATCGCGACCGCCGAGGCCAGCGCGATCAGCAGCAAGATCAGGTTCAGCGGCTGCTGCAACCGGCCAGCACTGATCGGATGGCCCGGCAGAATCTCCTGCAGCTTGCCGAAGGCAATGTTTGAACCCCAGAAGCTGACCGAACCGACGATTGCGGCAAAGAGCGACGGGATGACGAAGGTCAACGGTTCGCCTGCAAAGCCGCTCGTGTCGTTGAACTCGGCCCAGGCAATCAGCGCGACGGCGCCGCCGCCAACGCCGTTGAAGAGCGCCACCATCTGTGGAACGGCCGTCATCTTGACGCTGCGCGCCGAAGGGATTCCGATGATCGTGCCGATGATCAGCGCGATGATTATCAGGACCCAGTTGCCCATCCCATCGATCAGGAATGTCGCCAGCAATGCGATGCCCATTCCGACTCCGGCGATGCGATTGCCGCGAACCGCGGTGCGCGGGCCGGTCAGCCCGCTGAGCCCGTAGATGAAGAGGCTGAAGGCGACGATGTATAGGACGGCGATCAGGTCGCCGGAATGGAAGAACGAGGTTGCGAGCACGGTGCTCATGCCTGCTCCTCATCGTCCTGCTTAGGCGGCGCGGGCTTGCTCTTAAACATCTCCAACATTCGGTCGGTGACGAGGAAGCCGCCGACGACGTTGATCGTGCCGAAGATGATCGCGATTACCAGCAGCCCCTTGTCGAAGACGCTGAGGTTCTCGCCAAGACCGAGCACGATGATGCCGCCGAGCACGACGATCCCGTGGATCGCGTTGGTGCCCGACATCAGCGGCGTGTGCAACGTGTTGGGGACCTTTGAAATCACGGCGTAGCCGACGAAGCCAGCCAGCACGAGAATCGCGACATTGGTGATGAACACGTCTGCGGCCTCCTATGCGCCGGCGGCGCTTTCGACCGCCGCCTTCGCTCCGGGGTGGACAATCTCGCCGCTCTTGGCGATGCAGGCACCGCTGATGATCTCATCCTCAAAGTCGGGTGCAAGCGTTGTCGCCGCACCCTCTTCGCCGTCGTTGATCATCAGGTCGAGCAGAGCCAGCACGTTGCGCGCATAGAGCTGCGAGGAATGCTCAGGCATCTGCGCTGGAAGATTGAGTGGCGAGAGGATCGTGACGCCGTCGATGATCGTCTTCTCACCGGGAACCGTCAGCTCGCAGTTGCCGCCGCTCTCGCCAGCCAGATCAACGATTACCGAACCGGCGCGCATCCCTTCGACGGCAGCCGCCGAGATCAGCTTCGGAGCAGGGCGGCCGGGAACGAGGGCAGTGGTGATGACGACGTCGAAGCCTGTGATCGCCTCATTCAGCGCCTGCTGCTGGGCGGCGCGCTCTTCGGCGGAGAGCTCACGCGCGTAGCCGCCCTCGCCGGAGGCCTCGATCCCTAGGTCAAGGAATGAAGCTCCAAGCGACTCAACCTGCTCAGCGACCTCAGGACGGACGTCATAGCCGGTTACAACGGCGCCAAGCCGTCGGGCGGTTGCCAGTGCCTGAAGTCCGGCGACGCCTGCTCCGAGGACGAGAACCTTTGCCGGTGGAATTGTTCCGGCGGCGGTCATCAACATCGGGAAGAAGCGCGTTAGCTCCTCGGCGGCGATGATCACTGCTTCGTAGCCGGAAACATTGCTCTGCGACGAGAGCGCGTCGATCGACTGGGCGCGACTGATCCTCGGGATCGCTTCCATCGCGAAGGCCGTCACTTTGGCGTCGCGCGCAGCGATCGCCGTTGGCGTGCTCGTCAACGGCGCGAGAAAGCCGATCAGCAGTGCGCCTTCGTTCATCGAGGAGATCTGCTCCGGTTTCGGCGGTGCGATCGTGATCACGACGTCGGACTTCCAAACCTCGGCGCCGTCGATGATCACTCCGCCAGCTTCCTCGAACGCCGCGTCGCTGATCAGCGCGCGCTCACCGGCGCCGCGCTCGACGGCAACCTCAATCCCGCGACCGCTGAGCTTGCGGACGACCTCAGGGACTAGAGCGACACGGCGCTCATCGGCACCGTGTTCTGTCGGGACGGCGATTCGCATCGAGCAGCGAAACCTAGACGATCGGGTCGCGTCCGCGGGTCGCGCCTCGCGGCGGCGACGCGGTAGAGCTCATCACCGAACGATCCTCACCGGGAGCGGGCGCTTTGCTAGCGCCGCCAGTGATTGCGAAGTGACCCAAACCGGCGTTGCAGAGCTGGCCCGCGAGTAACGGACAGAGCCGCGCGAGGACTGCAGCGAGCGAATGAAGCTGAGCGGAGAGCGGGCGCCGCGGCGGCGCTGACGATCAGGGTTGCGACCGGCGGAGACCAGCCCCTGGACGGCCAGCGCGGTTGACTGTGCGTTTGACGCTCCCCCAGGTTGCAGTGCGTATCCGCCGTCGCGATTCTGGCGCGCAGCGAGGTAGCGGCCAGCACGCTGCGCGGCGCGTCCGCGGCCGGAGCCGGCGGCTGCGAGCGCCTGCAATGCCCCTGCCGTGTCATCGATCGAGCTGGCTCCGCCGCGGCGGGCGAAATTGAATCCGCCATCGCTGTTCTGGCGCTTGGCTATCCAGACCGCCGCTTTGCGCACCGCGCTGCTTGAAGCGCTGCGGCCAGATGCGCGCAGCGCCAGTAGCCCGTACGAGGTCAGGTTGATTAGCCCGGCGAATGATCCGTCGGACCGTTGGCTCCTCTTCAGTCGCGTCAGCAGCCCACCCGTCGACGGCCTTATCCCGGCGGCGGCGAGCGCCAGCGCCGTCCGTTCGATGTCGGCTGTGGTCCGCGCTCGCGCCGCCCAACCGCGCAGTAACGCCGCCGGTGAGCGGCCGCGGCTGTGGACGCTCAACGGGTCATAACCAGCGGAGGCCAACCCGATCACAGCCCACGAGGTCTGGACCGCGTTCGTGCGCGCGCCACTCGAGGAACCCCATCCGCCGTCACTGTTCTGGGCCGCGACGAGGTACTGCGCCGCGCGGAGCGGAGAACTAGCGGCCTGAGCGCTGGCAGGAACCAGTCCCGCCGCCGCGAAAACGAGCGCGATCGCAATCACGGCCAATGGGCCGACGGCAGCGCGCGCGCCTGCGGCGACGGCTCCGCGAGGGGCCGGCTCGCTCCACGTGACGTCAAGCCGCGTGCGGTAGCGCATCACGGCGCGCAGCAGAGCTGGCCCGAAGGCCAGCGCGAAGACGACGTTGCCAAGTGCGTGGGCGACGTTGAAAGGCAGCGAGGTGGCTGAGATCGCGAGGTACTGGGTGATCCCCTGACCACCGGCGTATGTAACCCAGATCGATCCGTCCATGATTGCGCCGAAGCCGAGCCCAGCGAGGCCGCAGAGAAGGGCCAGCCATATCCGACCAATCTGCTGCCCGGTCGCACGCCCAACCAGCGCGCCGAATACGCCGCAGAGCCCCCACGCGACCATCTGCCAGGGAGTCCACGGCCCCTGCCCAAAGAGCAAGTTCGAGGCCAGTGCAGCGACCGCGCCAACGACAAAGCCGGGTGCACCTCCGAGCGCGAATCCGGCGATGAAGATGATGTCGGTCGTTGGCTTGACGTTGGGAATCGGCGCAAACGCGATTCGGCCGATCGCGGCCAGCCCGGCCATCGTCGCAACGAGCGCCAGCATCCTTGAGCCGGGGTGCGTCCGCTCGTACCAAGCGAAGCCGCTGATCAGCGCGGCCGCGAGGATCGCCAAGGCAGCGAACTCCCAGTTCATGGAGTCGCCTCAATCGTCATCCGTGCCCGCAGCAGCGCGCCGCCCTCTTCCGGCGTGCAGGCCTGCCCCTGCCCTCCGAGCACGCGCGCCGTTTCAGTAGCGAAGTGCCAACCACCACTGAGGACCTCGGCTGTCGGCGCGTCGGCAACTATCCGGCCGCCGGAGAGCAGCACAACACGCTGCGCCATCGCTGCCGCCAGCTCGGTGTCATGGGTTGCCACCAGCACCGCCGTCCCGGCAGCAGAGAGCGCATTGAGCCGAGAGATCAGGTCGCCCTTGGCGGCGCGGTCCATCCCCCGCGTCGGTTCGTCTAGCAGCACCGCGCTCGGGCGCGACCCGCCAAGCACTATCGCCAATGCCAGCCGTTGGCGCTGACCACCAGAAATATCGCGTGGATGGCTCGCGGCCACCTCTTCCAGCCCATATTCGGCCAGCACGTCGGCGCTGACCTCGCCGTCGACGCGCTCATGAATCAGGTAATCGCCAGGGGTTTGGAGCAACAAGGCCACGCGACCCTCCCGCTCGACAGTGCCCTCGGTCGGCTGCTCAAGCCCGGCAAGAATCCTCAGCAGGGTCGACTTGCCGGCCCCGTTGCGACCCATCAGCGCGGTTCTTTCCCCGGGGATCAGCGTGAGATCGAGATTGCTCAAGACCTCACGGCCTTCGGGCAGTTCGAAGATCAGCCCGCGACAGCTCAAGGCCGAGGGCTGGGTCGGTTCCGTGCGGCGCGGCCAGCGCGGCCGGCGGCGCTGTTGATCGGGCGCAGTCAGTTCCGGCGCATCGGGGGCGTCGAGCAAGCCGTGCGACTGCAGCGTCGCGCGCGCCTCCTTCACGCCCGATGGCGGAGGCCTCAATCCGGCGCGCTCAAAGAGTCGCGCTGCTGGCGTCTGCAGCGCCGGCTGATGCTCGGCTGCCCAGCCAAGCATCTCGCTCGGCGGCGCATCGCAAACCAGTTCGCCTTCACTCAAGACAACGACGCGATCGGCGTGCGCGAGGCAACGTTCGAGCCGATGCTCGACGAGAAGCACGGCCGTCCCCCACT
>WLNV01000076.1 GCA_009699615.1 Actinomycetota bacterium | reverse complement strand
TCCAGCGACTGGCAGTTCTCGAGCCCGTGGATACGGGCGATGCCGTCACCGATAGACAGAACTGTGCCGACCTCGGTCAGCTCGGCGCCGCCGGCTTCGAGGCCTTCGATGCGGGACTTGAGAATGCTGGTGATCTCATCGGGCTTGATCTGCATGGTTTTCTTATCTTCTCCTTGGATTCGCCGCGCTTTAGGCGCGCGCGACCTCTGTTCGAAGCTGCTCGAGTCGGTTACGGATTGATGCGTCAAGAATTGAGTCGCCGGCGCGGACGATGAAGCCGCCGACTATTGCTGGGTCTACCTCTTGTTCAAGTTCGATCTTGCGGCCGGTCTGACGGCCGATCTGATCTCCGATCCGGCTGACAACAGCCGGATCAAGCGTTACTGCACTGGTGACTGTGACGGCGAGCAGATCCTCTGCCTCGTCACAGAGGCGGTCGAACTCCTCGCGTACGCGGAAGATCACCGGCAACCGCTGATTTTCGGTCAGCAGCATCAGGAAGTTCTCGACTGCCGGGTCGGCGCCGTCGATCGCCTTCATCAGGCCCGCCTTCTTCTCCTCGGTCGAGAAGTAGGGCGAGAAGCAGAACAGCTTCAGCTCTTCGCTCTCGCCAAGCGCGTCGGCCAGCTGGCCGAGTTGCTCGCGTACAAGCTCAAGGTGATTCTGTTCGCTCGCGACCGCAAAAAGCGAGCGCGAATAGACCTGGGCGATCGCTTCCATTTGAACTAGTTCCGCCGCTCGCCGCTGATCGCCGAAAAGTCGAGCTCACCGAGCGCTTCATCAACGAGCCGCTGCTGATCGGCGTCGGTCAGTACGCGACCGGTCACCTTCTCGGTAGCGAGCACCGTCAAGTTGGCGACCTCGGAACGAATCTCTTCGATCGCACGTCGCGTCTCGGCGTCGATGTCGCGGCGAGTCTGCTCGAGCATCTCGGCGCGCTTGGCGCGTGCCTCTTCGCTCGAATCATGCTCGTGCGTCTCGGCAGCCTTGCGCGCCCGGGCGACGATCTCATCTGCCTGAACACGCGCGTCCTTGAGCCGCTCGCGGTACTCCGCGAGCAGCGCGTCGGATTCCTCACGCGCCTTCTTGGCGTCCTCGATCGAGTCATCGATCATCTTGACGCGCTTATCGAGCGCGTCGCGGATCGCCGGGAAGGCAAACTTGTTGAGCACGACCAAGGTCACGCCGAAGGCCAGCAGCGTCCAGATCATCAGCCCAACGTTGGGGCTGACGAGGAAGCTGCTGCCGCCTTCAGACGCGGCCAGCGGAGTTAGTACGGCGTGCATCGCCTTATCCGAGGAAGAAGGCGATCAGGCCGAAAATGAAGGCGTAGAAGACGATCGCCTCAGTCAGCGCGAAGCCAAGCCACTGAATCGAGGTGATCTCATCCTTCATCTCAGGCTGACGGGTGACCGATTCGATCACCTTTCCGAAGATAAAGCCGACACCGATGCCAGGGCCAATCGTGCCGAGACCGGCGCCGATGCCAAGGGCAATCGCTTTCATACCCAAGCGTCCGTAGTTCTGCGCCACTTCCGTCGTGACGCCCGACTGGGCGAATTCGCTAATCAGGTGGAGGTCCACTGTCTTGTTGCTCCTTAGTGTTCTTCGGCGACGGCGCCGCCGAGGTAGATCGCTGCCAGGATGGTGAAGATAAAGGCTTGAAGTGTCGCTACAAGGCCGACCTCAAAGATGAAGAAGGCTACGGCCAGAGTACCGGTCACGAGGCCGAGGATCAGTGACCCTAGGAGAGCCAAGTTGAGCAGCACGACTAGGCCGCCGCCCATGAACAGAATCAGCAGGTGTCCGGCGAGGATGTTGGCGAAGAGACGAACTGAGAGCGAGACGATCCGGACGAACTGCGAGATCACCTCGATGAAGAAGATTGGGACTGCCGCTGGGCCTTCGACTCCAGCCGGAATCCATCCCTTGAGGTACTTGATCGGACCCTTGGCGCGGATCCCTTCGAAGTGGTAGCTGATCACGACGACGAGCGTTAGAACGAGCGGAACCGAGATGTTGGCGGTCGCGGCGTAAAGCGCCAACGACGGAATCTCAAAGCCAAAGATCATGAACGGCTCGAGCGTGTTCGTCGGCAGCGGGATGTAACCGATCATGTTCGAGTACCAGATGAAGAGGAAGAGCGTGGCTAGGAACGGGAACCAGCGGTTGATCATTGCGCCGCTGAGGTTGCCCTTCGTGATGCTCTCGATCAAGCCGTAGTACATCTCGACCGCAGCCTGGATGCGGCCCGGCTTCATCTTCATTCGATGGCCTATGTAGATCAGCGTGACGCAGGAAAGCGCGGCTGCAACGATGACGTACACCACGGCCTTGTTGATCGACATGTCGATCCCGAAGATCTCGATGCTGATCCACGGCACAAGTTCAAACTCGTCTTGCGGGTGGTAACTCTCGTTGACGTTCAGAGCGAAGGCGCCCGCTGGCGAGGCGAGGACTGCGCCGAACGTCGCGGCGACGGCGAAGAGACGAGCCTTGATCATGCCGTCGAGCCAGTCTTCGGTTGATCGAACGGCCGCGTAGCGATCGAGACCGTGAAGTAGAAGGTGAAGACGATGATGAAGAGCACGCCTGCGGCAAGGCCAGCGTCGTTCTCGATCATGCCAACGCCAAAGATCGAGAGCGCTACCAACCAGCCGCGGCCGATCATCGAGCCGGTGACGATGCCCGCTACGCGAGCAGGATTGTCGGACTCCTGCGCCTTCTTGTTCGTCCACGCCTGGACTGCGCGCTGGGCGCACCAAGCGAAAGCGCCACCGAGGTAACCGAGCATCGGCCAGCCGGCGAGCAGGAACACCGGCAAAGCGGCGGCGAGCAGAATCAGGTCGGCGTAGCGCAGGTAGGGCATCGACTTAGAGGTCACGGAAGCGCGCGCGGACGAAAGCGATTCCCACGATCGGCCCGATGATCAGGCCGGCGAGGCCGATCGCGATAGGAAGGCCGACCAGCGAACCGAGTCCGTAGCCGACAAGTGCGCAGAGGCAGACCACAACGAGCAGCATGATTCCCGCATTGGCTGCGCGCATCGTCGGCTTTGATGATTGCTCGCTGATGGCGGAGGCTGGCTGGGTCGAAGTGGTTAGTGACATTTGGGGGAAAATACGGCCGGCAGAGAGTCGCGCCGGAATCTGGCCGAGAGTATCGCATCGCTGCGCGGTGCGGCCTGCTCGTCGGACTTCGTATCGCCTGCCACAATCGGCCGAATCGGCCTTCAGGCTGCGACCGCGCGCAGCCGCTGACGAGCGCCACCGGCAAGCTCGACTTGAAGCAGATTCCCGACCTGCTGGTAGACCTCGCGATTGACCGCCATTCCGCAATGCGAGCTGTTGACCTCGACGTGAACCGCCTGCGGATCAAGGCACGCGCGCCAGTTGAGAACGCCGTCGCTGCGCGAGAAGATTGACGCGAACAGAGTCCGCGCCGGCATGTCCTCGTCAAGATCGCTCCAGAACTGACTACAACAACCGGTTGGTTCAAGGCCGAAGCTGTAGGCCTGCCAACTGCGCTCGCAGGCCTCGCCGATCAGCCCCGGCGCGCCAAGGCGCTGAGCGCCCTGAAGGGCGCGGATCTGAATCCGCAACAGCATGTGGAAGTCCTCCATCTGCGCAACCAGAGGCGAACCGAGGCCAATCACACGGTTGATCCTGTCGGGCTGACGCACGGCGAGCACGCGCGCGCAGCTTCCACCGCGGCTCTGGCCGATCAGCGCAACTGGCTGCCCGTAGCGCTCGCTGAGGGCGATTACGCGCTGCTCAATCTCGTTGACCGTCTCCTCCGAGCAGCCTACGTGGGCGCTGATTCCCGAGCCGTGCGTTCTGTAGCCGATTCGCCTCAGCCACTGACCCATCAGCGCCAGCGAGCGGTCGCCGGCGAGGAAGCCTGGGATCAGCATCACCGGCTGTCCGTCGCCGCGCTCAACGCCGTGGCCGCGCCAGAGTGGGCTGCGTAGGAGCGAGAAGGCTTCGGCCGCGCCGCGGCCCTCACGCCAGAGTTCGGGCCCATGGTCGTTGCTCATCGGTGGAACCGTACGGGGCGGGTAGGACGGCCGCCGGGCAGGCACGTATTGGACCCGACAGCGCTGGTATTCGGCCGTACCGCTGGTAGCCTCGATCCAATGGCCTCCCAAGCGAGAGAGAGCAGTGCGCCGACCGCCAAGCGCGCGGCCGTCGAGGCCGCGCTGCTCGATGCGACAGAAACGCTGCTAGCCGAAGGTGCGTCATTCGCCGACCTCGGCGTTGAACGGATCGCCAAGCAGGCGGGGATCACGCGCACCGCCTTCTACTTCTACTTCTCCGACAAGCGCGAGCTGCTGATGGCCTTGACGGCCGACGTCAACGGGCTACTGCTCGAGCAGGCCAATCTCTGGTGGTCAGGTGAAGGAGAACCGGCCGTCCGTCTGGAGCGTGCGCTCTCCAACGTGGCGCGGCTGTTCGGTGAGCACGCAGTGCTGCTGAAGGCACTCGGCGAAGTCGCCGCTTACGACGAACTCGTCGCAGACCACTGGCAGAACCTGATCGGCCAATTCCTCGAGGCGACCGAAGAGCGGATCCTCGAAGAGCAGGCTGCCGGGCTCGCGACCTGCAGCAACCCTCAAGCGACGGCTTTCGCGTTGACTTGGATGACGGAGGGGACGCTCAGCCAGCAGATCCTCCAGCAAGGTAGGCCCGCCGACGACGAACTGATCGCGGCGCTGGTCGAGATCTGGGTTCGATCTGTCTACGGATCGAGCTGAGTCTCAGCCGGGTCGTCGAGGTTGACGACGTCGAACTGGCCGGTCTCAAGTTTGGTCACGACATCGCGCGCCAGCTCTTCCTCTGAGAGCTGCGGGTCGGCGCGACGCAGACGACGCTCGCGCAGACGCCGGAACTTGAGGATCTCGAGCACGTAGACGAGATAGACGCTGGCCGCGACAACTCCCAGCCCTGCGGCGGCGAGGACCAGAGTCCAACCCAGGTTCAGATGCCCTGCGCCATCGGAGTAGGGCACGAAGCGCAGCGCCACCGCAAAGCTGGCAACGAGAAGCGTCCAGGCGTAGAGGTAGAGCACCGTCTTGCGCTGGCTGAAGCCAATTCGGTTCATGCGGTGGTGGAAGTGACTCTGATCGGCGACGTAGACCGGCCGCCCGTACTTGAGCCGCTTCAGCACAACAAAGGTCGTGTCGAGGAACGGCACGGCCAGCACGAGCAGCGGGAAGACGAGCGCGAGTACGACCTGCGTCTTGACGGCGCCCTCGACCGCCACGCAGGCGAGCAGCAAACCGAGCAGGTTGGAGCCGGCATCGCCCATGAAGACCTTCGCCGGGTGGAAGTTGAATACAAGAAAGCCTGCCGCCGCGCCGGCGATGATCGCCGCAAGCACCGCTGCGGAACCGCGGCCGAGGTCGAAAGCAATGATCGAAAAGGCGACGGCGCTGATCGCGCAGACGCCGGCCGCGAGGCCATCGACTCCGTCGGAGAAGTTGACAACGTTGATCACGAAGACGATCCCAAGCACCGTCAGCGGAGCGCCGAGTGCGCCGAGATCAACGGCGCCAAGGAACGGGAGCGTGATGTTCGCGACCTCAACCCCCGCGACGACGGGAATCGTTGCCGCAACCACCTGGCCGATGAATTTGACCGGAGCAGGCAGATCAAACCGATCGTCGAGCGCCCCTACCAGAGTGATGATGATTGCGCCGGCAAGGATGCCGCGGATCTTCTCGTCATCTGCCGCTCCAGGGTCGAGGAAGACGAAGCTCGCAACCAGTACCGCAGCGAGGATTGCCAGGCCGCCGAGCAGCGGCGTCGGGTGTTCAGAGAGGCCGCGCTCGCGCGGCTGGTCTACTGCTCCAACGCGACGCCCCAGCCTCGCCGTCAGCGGCGTTAGCGCGACGGCGACGACGAAGGCAACGACGAAGGCAAGGATCGCGTCGCGCTCAGTCATCCGTCGCCAAGCCTAAAGCGCCCTGCGGCGCGGCGCTCTATTCGCTTCAAGCGGGAGTTAGGTGCTCGTAAAGCGGGTAGCGGTCGGCGAGCGCGCTGACGCGCTCGGCAAGCTCAGGGCGGCGACTCTCGAATTCGTCGGTCAAAGCGATCGCGATGATCTGGCCGATCTCACTGAAGTCATCGACCTGCAGCCCTCGCGTCGCCAGCGCACTGGCTCCGATCCTCAGACCGCTGGTAACCATCGGCGGACGAGGATCGAACGGAACCGAGTTGCGGTTGACGGTGATGCCAATCTCATGCAGGCGGTCCTCAGCCTGCTGACCGTCGATCTGCGAGTCGCGGAGGTCAACAAGCACTAGGTGAACGTCGGTCCCACCGGTCAGCACGGTGACACCCTCCTGCGCGGCAGCCGAGTCGAGAATCGCCGCAGCTACGGCGCGTGCGCCTTCGACAGTGCGGACCTGACGCTCGCGGAACTCGTCGGTCTGGGCAATGCCTAGCGCAACCGCCTTTCCGGCGATGATGTGCATCAGCGGGCCACCCTGCTGACCGGGGAAGACTCCCGAATCGATCGCCTTGGCGTGCTCCTCACGGCAGAGGATCATTCCCCCGCGCGAGCCGCCGAGAGTCTTGTGAATCGTCGTGGTGACGACATCGGCGTAAGGGACCGGGCTTGGGTGAACCCCTCCGGCGACAAGCCCAGCGAAGTGCGCCATGTCGACCAAGAGCAGCGCGCCGACCTCATCGGCGATCTCACGGAAGCGCGCGAAGTCGAGAAAGCGCGGGTAGGCGGACCAGCCAGCAATGATCATCTTCGGTTTACGTTCGCGGGCCACCTCGGCAACTGCGTCCATGTCAATCAGGTAGTCGTCAGGGCTGACTTCGTAGGCGGCGATGTCGTAGAGACGCCCCGACATGTTGATCTTCATCCCATGACTGAGGTGACCGCCATGGGCCAACGCAAGCCCCATCAGCGTGTCGCCCGGCTTCAGCAGCGCGTGGTAGACGGCGGCATTGGCCGATGCCCCGGAATGAGGCTGGACGTTGGCGTGATCGGCTCCGAACAGCTCCTTCGCGCGATCGATCCCGAGCTGCTCGGCGACATCGACAAACTCGCAGCCGCCGTAGTAGCGCTTTCCCGGGTAGCCCTCGGCATACTTGTTGGTGAGAACGCTGCCTTGGCATTCGAGAACCGCCTCGGGAACGAAGTTCTCTGAGGC
>WLNV01000075.1 GCA_009699615.1 Actinomycetota bacterium | reverse complement strand
GATCAACGCCGACCGTCCGCTCGGAGACGTGATTACCAACACCGGCACGCTGAACTTTGTTTCCCCCGACCTTGGCCTGCCGATCTCGACCGTAGCCTCGGCCGAGACGACCGTCACCTACCCGGATCCGGGAATCGTCAAGACGATCAGCAGTTCGGCTGGCGGCGCTTACACCTTCGACGTAACGGTCACCAACCAAGGCACGCTGCCGACGATCGGGCCGGTGACCGTGAGCGATACTCGCGGCGGTGCGTTCACCGGTGGCTACACGATGTCGGGCAGCGGTTGGAGTTGCCCAAGTTCAGCTTCGCCCTGCACCCGCTCCGACGTGTTGGTGCCAGGCGCCTCCTACCCGCCGATTACGGTCGTTGCCAACTACACGCCGGGCGGTTCGGTGCTGAACACCGCCGCCGTTTCGGGCGGCGGCGAGCCGACCGACGCCAACAGTCCAGCGCTGCTCAACGACGCCTCAACGACCGGGGTGCCATCGGCGCCGCTGGCGACTCTTGCGCTGAACAAGTCGGTCGAGGAGAGCGCAGTGAGCGCTGGCTCGCTCGTGACCTTCAACCTCCTAGTCCGCAACAGCGGCCCGTCGGCGGGGACCGGCACGACGGTCGTTGACACGCTTCCAGCCGGGCTCGGCTTCGTCTCGGCTACTTCGACCGCCGGTAGCTGCAGCTCGGCGCCCGGCGCGAGCGGAACTACGACGATCAGCTGCGCGCTCGGCACGCTCGCCGTCAACGACGAAGAGAGGATCACTCTTGTGGCACGGGCGCAGGACTCCGTTGCGGGGACGACCGTGACCAACTCGGCAACCGCCAACTCAGAGATCACGATCAGCCCACCGACCGACACGGTCACCGTCGACGTCCGCCCGTTGGCCGACATGGCGCTAACGAAGTCGGCGTCGGTCGCGATCGCCAACCCCGGCGACCCGATCACCTACACGCTGACGGCGACCAACAACGGCCCGGGCGCGGCAACCAACGTTGAGATTGGCGACAGCCTTCCGGCCGCCATGGACGCCTCGGCGACCGTTGCCACGCCGTCCGCTGGCGGCGCCTGCACGCGCACCGCGAGCCAGGTTTCGTGCCTCTGGAGTGGCAGTACGGCAGCTGCAGAGCAGCGCACCGTGACGGTGACCACCAGCGCGCTGCCCGACGTCGCAGCGGCCGACCGCAAGTCGGTCAACCGCGCTGAAGTCTTATCGCTGACCGACGATCCAAACCCGTCAAACAACGCAGACGAAGCGGTCGTCACCGTCACACCGGCTGCCGACCTTGCCGTGAAGGTCAACGGGCCGGGGGAGATCGAGGCCGGGGGCGAGGGCGAGATGATCTTCACGACAACAAACAACGGACCTACGGCGGCAGCAGGCTCGCAGCTTGTCGCGACGATCCCTTCGCAGATGACCCCGATAGCTGCACCGGCGGGTTGCACGATCGCCGGGCAGAAGGTGACCTGCCAGTTGGGCACGATCAACAACGCCGCCTCGGCGATCAGGACGGTTCGAGTTCGCGTCTCGGATTCGGCCGACAACGTTCAGAAGACCGTCACTGCATCGGTCAGCACCAGTGTCGACGACCCCGTAGCGAGCAACAACACCGACATGACTCCGCTCGTCGCTGCGCCGGTAGCCGACCTGTCGATAACGAAGACGGCGAGCGTTGCGAGTGTCACGCCGGGAGGGAACGTGATCTTCACCTTGACGATCGCCAACGCCGGTCCGTCAACTTCGACCGGAGCGGAGATTGTCGACGACCTGCCTCAGGGAATGACGCCGACCGCCGCATACTCGACAGACGCGAACGGCTGCAAGATCGTCGAGCGCAAGGTGACTTGCCCGCTCGGAGATGTCGTCCCTGGCGGAACAGCAATCGTTCAGATAACGGCCAAGGTTTCCAGCACACAGCCAAACTCGACGATGACCAACAGCGCCGATGTCGTCCCCGGCCCGGAGCGGGACAAGAGCTCGAAGAACAACAGCGCCAGCGCCTCGGTTGAAGTGGACGGCGGCAAGAATGGGGCTTACCTGTCGGTCTCCAAGACTCTTGCGACCGCAGCGCCGCACTCTTCCGCCCCGCTGACCTACCTGATCAGGGTCACCAACAGCGGTAGCGCCAGCGCCGGCAGTGTAGATCTCAGCGACGTACCGAGCGGCAGCTACAAGCTTGTCTCGATCAAGCCAAGCCAGGGGCACTGCAGCGGGCTCAGGTGTGATCTGGGAACGATCAAGACCGATGCCCACGCGACGGTTACCCTGAAGATCATGGTGCCCGGAGGAACAGTCACAAACACTGCCTACGCCAAGGCCGAAGGTCACCCAACAAACTCCGAAAGCAGCAACGTCGAGGTTGCGATCGACCGCTCGCGGATTGCGATCAGCGCAACGACGTCCGATGCCCGCCCCAGCGTTGGCAGCAAGGTGAGAATCAGCTTCAAGGTCCGCAACCTTTCTAAGGCGTTCGCAAATTCTGTTCGCGTCTGCTCGCGGGTGCCATCATCGCTCGGCTTTGTCAGCGCGGCGAACGGTGGACGGCGCAGCAAGGGCACGATCTGCTGGACAGTCGGCAACCTCGCGCCTTCGATCGCGTCTAAGAGCGCACGGGCATTCTCAGCTTCGGCGGCCTCGACCTCGAAGACGGTCAGCTACCTGGCGACAGTGAAGTCGGGCGGTACGGCCAAGCCGAGGGCTACTGCCGCTGGCTCGAACGTCAGCTCGGTATCGGGCGCCACAAGGCTCTCGCCCAGTGGCGGCGGAATAACCGGATGAGTCGTGTGCGCGCGCTGCTGGTTGGCGCGACTCTCTTCGCTTTCGTCGGCACGGCCAGCGCTTCAGCGATGCCAAGCGGCGCCGGGCCGCTTCCGCCGGGCCGCACAGTGGCGTCAACGGCAACGATGCTGAGCGACGCTCCGGTCTACCCGCGTGCGGGCGGCGGCGCGAAGGCGATCGCGACGGCGCGAGCGGACACGTCGTGGACCGGGAGCCAAGCCGTACTTTTGATCCTGCGCTCCCAGATCGATTCGAGTGGGCGGATGTGGCTGAAGGTCGCTCTGCCGGTCAGGCCGAACGGTTCGGCCGGTTGGATCCTTGGCAGCCACGCGCAGATTGGGACGACCGCCGCCCGGGTTGAGATCTCGTTGCGCGCACGCAAGCTTCGATTGCGCGTCGCAGGGAAGACCGTGATCACGACGAGCGCCGTTGTCGGCAAGAGCTCGACGCCGACGCCGGTTGGAAACTTCGCAATCTACGAGCGTGCCGACTCGCCGCGAGGGTCGAACGTCGGTCCGTTCGCGCTCCACTTGACCGCCTTCTCAGACGTTCTGCACAGTTACGACGGCGGCCCGGGACGGATCGCGATCCACGGCCGCGCTGGTTCGCTTCTGGCCGACCCGCTCGGCAGCGCCGCTTCGCATGGCTGCATCCGGATCAACAACTCAACGCTGCGTCGGCTCGCAAAGTTCGCGCGCCCCGGCACGCCGGTGACGATCGCGCGCGGCTGGCCAACGCCGCCGTCAACGCTAATCGCGCCCTAGTTGGCGCCGGTCCAGCCGGCAGCGCGGCAAGGCTCGCCGCCGCAGACGCCGGTGATCTGGCCGCCCTGCTTGATGTAGGCGCCGATCTGTCCACGGATCGCAGCGGAGCTTTCGATCACGAGGTCGTGAGGGTCAACGCCGATCCGCGGCGGCGTGTTGGTGATCGGCTCAAACGGCGTACCGAACTCGGTCCCGTTGATTGTCCTTAGCGGCCCGATGTCCCAGACGAACATCGCGTTGCCGTCACGCGGCAGTGAGCCGAGCGTCGGAATGCCATATCCGGGTGTTACATCCGGGCTGCGGCCGACGCCGCCAACGAATGGTCGGTAGATACTCGCGCCGATTGTCCGCGCCTCTACCTGAGTTGCCGTGTTGCTCACCTGATGGTCGCCGTACGACATCTCGATCATCACCTTGTGAGCAGGCGTATTCGGGAGCGGTTTCGTCGTCATGTGCTGGGCGTATCCGTTCGGCTCGCCGCGATCCCAGAGCAGTTGCATGATTGAGAAGACCAGCGGGTGGAGCTTGGTGTCCGGGTAGCTGAGATAGAGGAACTGGGCGAACTCGTCGAAATCGACGCTGCGCGTAAGCAGCGTTGAGTAGTTCATCCCCGGCACGTAGAGCACTGAGCGAATCACGTCGGGCGAGAGCGCAGTCAGCGCGCCGCCCATGATTCCACCTTGGCTGTTGCCGTAGTAGGCGACGTAACCGGGCTTCAGCGTTGAAACGCCGTCGACAGCGAAATTCGAGTCGGTCGCGAGCCCGCTGCTGTGTGCCAGCAGCCGTCCGAGGTACATGAAGTTGAGGAAACCCTGCTGATCGCGATCGGCGAGCTCGTTCATGTACGAGAGGTCCTGAAGAATCTTGACCGCGTTGCCAATGTCATCCTCGGCCATCCCGCTCCAGTCGGTGGCGCAGACGATCATCCGGTTCTCGAAACCGAACTGACGAACGTTGAGCGAGTTCGCCTCGCCGTAATCACCAAGCAGCCCATGGCCGTACATCGTCGGCTCCATCGGCGATACGACGCCGTTCTGCTTCGCTGAGCGCGGGATGTTGCAGAGGAAGCGGGCTTCCATCGTGTTGCCCGCTGTCTGAACCGGCAGGCCGTCCTTGCCGAGATTGAAGTGGCCGCCGGCAGGGCAGCCGGTCAGGTTCAGGTAGCAGGGAACGGTGAAGGTTCCGCTGACGCGCCGCATCCGGTTCGGGTCCTGTGCCTCGGTGTAGTCAACGACGTCGGTGATCGTCCACTTCGGCGAGGTTCCGGCGATCTTGTTGTCGGCGAGGTTCTTGTCGCCGAGCTTCGAGAAGGCGTCGTTGCGGATCTTCAGCATCCTGCCGGTGAGCGACTTTTCACTGGCAACGGTGAAGTCCCAAGCGAGGTAGAGATCCTTGCGTGCGATCTTTGCCTTCGCCAGGCGCTTGAAGATGTCTTCCATCGCGGCGCGGCGCGGCCCGCCGCCGCGCTTGTTGTCGCGGAATGCGCGGAATGAGGCCGGGGCCGCAAGCGTTGCTCCCTTGGCCGACTTCAGCGAACGCAGCGCGACGATGTAGCGGTGACCTTCGAGGAAGTTCTTACCGGGGCGGATCAGCAGGTTGGTATTTGCAGCGCTGCTGGCTTGGGAATCGAGCTCGGCCCAGATCAGCTGACGCTGCCCGGTCGCGGCGTCGATGATCACGGCAGGCGCGTTCTTGGCGGCGTACTGCGCCATGTCGGTTAGCGGCACGAGCCTGCTTGCCGTGAAGGCGGCCGGCGTGTCGAGGCCGGGAACGCGAACGGTGACGTAGCTGCCTGGGCTGAAGCCGTCGGCGCGGTTGATGTCAGTTGGGTCGATCTTTACGCCCTTGGTGTTTGCGGGCATGCTCGAGCGCAACAGATTGAGGCGCAGCCCAGTCGGGGTCGACTTGTCCTTCTTCGCGAACTGGTTGTTCGGCCACGGCTGCAGGCAGACAGACTTGTCGAAGTTGTCGCACTGGCTGGCGCTACCAACTGCCGGTGCGGCGAGCGCGATCAGCGCGAACGCTGCCGTCAATAACGCAACTGTGCGGCGCTGGTAGCGACTGCTGGCGTGACGGTTCATCTTCTTCTCCCCCGAGTTGATCGTCCACTTATACACCGTTGGCGGGGCGCCGTGTGGCAGGTAGCGCAGCAGAGTGTGATCGCCGGTTACGCTTGACCGATGGAAGATCAACGCGACAGTGCCAACCTCAACCGCCGCACCTTCATCGGCGCGGCTGCTGCCAGCGCCGCCGTGCTGGCCACTGAGGCGGCGCCAAGCTTTGCCGCCGCCAAGCCCAAGACGCGCAAGGCCGACGTTGTAATCGTCGGCGCGGGGCTCTCCGGCTTGACTGCCGCCCGCCGACTCGTCGCCGCCGGTCGCAGTGTGGTTGTGCTTGAAGCCCGCGACCGCGTAGGGGGCCGCACGCTCAATGAGCCGATCAGCGGCTCTGAGATCACCGAAATCGGTGGCGAATATGTCGGTCCAACGCAGGACCGCATCCTTGCGCTTGCAAAGGAGATGGGCGTAGCAACTTTTCCGGTCTACAACACCGGCGTCAACGTGCTGGTCGCCGACGGCCAGCGCACGTTCTATCCGTCGGTTCCCGGGCTGCCAGAGAAGCCGGACATCGCGGCCGCGATCGTCAAGGGCTTTGAACTCGACAAGCTTGCCGCCAAGGTTCCGGTCAAGGCGCCTTGGACTGCGCCCGACGCCGCCAAGCTGGACAAGCAGACGCTCGGCCAGTGGATGACGGCGAACATTCCACAGACAGATGCCTACCGCGTCTTCAACGCCGCAGTCAACTCCGTCTGGGGCGTTGATGGCGACCAGCTCTCAATGCTCTACGTGCTCTTCTACATAGCGTCGGCCGGTAACAAGAAGACCGCTGGTAGCTTCGGCCGCCTGATCAGCGTTCAGGACGGCTCTCAGCAGGACCGCTTCGTCGGCGGTTCTCAGCTGATCAGCACCCGCGTGGCCGATCGGCTCGGCTGGAGCGAGAAGGCCACGACCGCCAAGGGCGTACGCGTGATCGGCAGCGCGCCGGTGCGGAAGATCAGCCAGACGTCGACCGGCGTGCGCGTTGTTGCCGACGGCATCACGGTCGACGCCAAGCAGGTGATCGTCACGACGCCGCCGGCGCTGGCGGCGAAGATCAAGTACTCGCCAAGCCTGCCTGCCGGCAAGATGGCTCTGCTGAAGGGAATGACGCCCGGCAACTTGACCAAGGCCGAAGCGATCTACGAGACCCCGTTCTGGCGTGAGGACGGCCTCACCGGCCAGTCGGTCAGCGACCTTCCGGTCGGCAGCGTCACATTCGACAACTCTCCGCCCGATGGAACGCCAGGCGTGCTGTTCGCTTTCGTCGGCGGCTCGGCCGAGAAGAATTGGCAGAAGCTCAGCGCCGCCGACCGCAGGGCCTCGATGCTGGCCAGCTTCGCCACGCTCTTCGGCCCCAAGGCGCTTGCGCCAACGGACTACTTTGAGCGCGACTGGGACGATGATCAGGAGTGGTCCGGCGGCTGCCCCGTCTCACACACCAAGCCCGGTGTGATGTCGAAGTACGGCAAGTACCTGCGTACTTCGGTCGGCCGAATCCACTTCGCCGGCACCGAAACCTCCGACTACTGGACCGGCTACATGGACGGCGCCGTCCGTTCAGGCGAGCGGGTCGCAACCGAGGTCGGAAACGCGCTGCG
>WLNV01000074.1 GCA_009699615.1 Actinomycetota bacterium | reverse complement strand
GCGGCAACGAGGTTGATGAGCAGGACGTCGACGACGAAGCCGAGCAGGCGCGTGACTAGCCCGACGTAACGCTGCGGCGCGCCCTTGACGGCCGTCGTCCCGCGCAGCCGCACTGCCGCTTCGACTTGGGCCCGGTTGGTCGCGGTGTCGAGTTCGGATGGCGTTGGCGGCTCCGTCTTCGGTGGCGGAGCGCTTGGGTCGGCGGCGCTCACTTGCTGCCCTCTTCCTTCGTCGTCTGGTCGTCAGTCTCACCTTCGACGTGCGCGTCTTTGTCGGAAGGCCTCTGGGCAGCCATCTGGCCACGGCGGCCGACTAGACGGCGCGCCGCTCGGGCAAGAATGTCATCGGCGCTGCGGCTGCGGCCACGGACCTCGTCGCCGACCTGATCGGCGAAGCCGAAGCTCTGCTGGCGGATCGCGTCGCTGACCGAAGGGCTTTGAGCAATCTCCTCAACCAGTACCCACAGCTCGGGTCGCTCAAGGAAGGCGTCGATGATCGGCTCGAAGACACCGGCCTCAATCAGCGTCGTCGTGATCCGCTCAACAACCCGCTGGCGCACGAGCTCGCGGCTCAGCGCGTCTACGAGCGGCCCGCTTAGCGCGGTCTGGATCAGTCGCTCAATCGCCGGGCTGCCGAGCAGGCGGTCGATGCTGTCCTCGACCGCGTCGGAGCCGATCACCGCTTCGATTGCGTCGCCAGCGCCGCGCACTCCAAAGCTTGCGACGCGGCCGATTAGTCCCAGAACACCGCCGCCATCAGCGCTGCGCGGCTCATCGCGCCCCAGCTCAATTACGACCAGCTCCTGACTCATCTCTTCAATAGTGGCTGAAACCGGCCTTCGCTGCTTGCTAGCTGCCGGCTAGCGCACCGCCGTAGACCTGCCACGCCAGGACGCTCTTGGCGATCAGGCTGAGCCAGAGGTAGACGCGCTCGGAGTGAACCGGGCTGGCCCAGCGGCCGCGGCGGCGGTATTGAAGCCACATGTTGATGGCGAAGCCGTTGAAGAGCACGAAGAGGCTGAAGAAGATGAAGTAGACGAAGGTCGGTGCCTGGCCACCGCTGCTGAGGTTGATTGGGAAGAGCTGAAGCGCAATCGCAATCCACGGAACGGCGCCGACTACGCAGCCGTAGATGAACGGGCGCCAATCGACTGTGTCGCGACCCTCATTGACGTACTCCATCACGAGCCCGAAGAGGATCATCGCCGCGTTGACACCGAAGATTGCGATCAACGCCGTTGCCTCGCTTATGCCGGTAAGCATCGCGATCAGGACGATCATCAGTGAGGCGCTGATCGAGTACTCCCACCAGCGGGCGGGGTTGATTCCTCGCGCAACATTGGCGTTGTACCAGCGGTTGGCCCAAGGGCTCGCAACGATCAGATGGTCGGCTGCGGCGAGCAGCAGAAAGAGCGCAACGGCGATATCGATCCGAAGGCCGAAGAGCTCGGTCGGAGGGCTGAACTTGCCCTCGCCGGGAGGCCCGAGCATGTAGGTCATGTTGACCGAGAGCGAAGCGGGCTTTGCGATCACCAGCAGCACAACCGCCTGCGCGGCGGCCGCAAGGCCAACAATTACGTTGAGGCGGCGAAGCTTGCCGGTCGTGCGGTCGTCGAGTGGCGCAGCGTCTGCTCTTTCCATTGCTCGGACGGTAGCGACCATTTCGGAGGAAGCTACGTGTTTGCTCCGTATCTCTGCGGCGACTAAGCTGCAAGCAGAGAGGAAATAGCTATGAGCGTCAATCTCAGTGGGCAGGATCTAAGTGGGCAGGATCTCCGAGGACGCAATTTGGCCGGTGCGCACCTGCGCGACGCGAACCTCTCGGGCGCCAATCTAAGCGGCGAGAATCTCTCTGGAGCAGACCTAACCGGCGCAAATCTTCAGGGCGCGGATCTCAACGGGATCGGGCTTGAACATGCTGACCTGCGGGGCGCGGATCTGAGCGGCGCCGACATGCGCGACGCCAGCATGTTTTGCGCCGGGCTGATCGAGGCAAAGCTGGTTGGGACGCAGCTGGCGGGAGCCGACCTCAGCCGCGCCGAGCTTCGCAACGCTGACCTCAGTCGCGCAGACCTCAGCCAAGTTGAGGCAGGTCGCGCAAATCTCGACGACAGCGACCTTGGATCGGCCAACCTGCGCGGCAGCGACTTCCGCCGCGCCAAGTTCCGCAACGCCAACCTGCAGGGCGCAAACCTTGAGGATGCCGACATGCGTGGCGCGAAGCTGACCGGCGCAAACCTTGAAGGTGCCATCGGCTGGCGCAGCGAATAGCCTGCCGGCGATGAGCGGCGAGCAGCGCAAGCAGATCAACCTCCACGCCGACAAGTTCGGCGAGTACGACATGGAGGGTCCTGTTCAGGACGACATCAGCTGGCTCTCTCTCAGCCTCGACGAGAAGACCGGCTTCGGCTGTTACGCGATGCGAATGGAACCGGGCGCAGTGACCGTCGCCCATGACCACCTCGGCTGGGAAGAGTTCCTGATCGTCGAAGGCGACCTCGTTGACAGCGACGGCACCGTCTTCGGCCCCGGCGACTTCGTCAGCTACGAACCCGGCACGCACCACAATTCGCACACCGAAGGCGGCTGCCTGATTGCCGTCTTCGAGCGGCCTGCCTAGAAGATGCGCTGGCCGTCCTCGCTGATCGGTCGGTCGTCAGCTCTCGCTGCGGTTTCCGCGCTCGCCCTCTGTGCCGCGCCGCCGCTAGCCCAAGCGGCCGCTCCGCCAACAAAGGTCTACACCGGCGTCTATGTCAATGACATTCAAGATGTAGACCTAGAGACCGATACATACACCGTCGACTTCTACATCTGGATGCGCTGGAACAACCCCAAGGTTGACCCCTCGGCGAAGCTCGACCTGATGAACTCTTACGACTCGTGGGGAACGGTCGCCACGCCGGCAAGTGAGAGACCGGTCCGGCTCAAGGACGGTTCGATGTACCGCCTGATCCACTATCAGGGCAAGTTCAACAACAAGTTCCCGCTGACGAAGTACCCGTTTGACGAGCAGGACCTGACCGTTCAGATCGAAGACTTCAATTCGTCCTCAGAGAAGGTTGTATTCGTCCCGGATGCAAAACCGGTCGAGCTCGCCAGCGGGCTCTCATTGCCTGGGTACGAGGTAGGAACGCCGACGATGACGATCGCCGACCAGCCGTACTCCACGACCTTCGGCGACACGGGGCTGAAGGCACCCGAGGACTATTCGCGGATCACGGTCACGGTTCCCGTAACGCGGCCTGGACTTCCCTACACGATCAAACTGCTCCTGCCGATGATCGTCGTGCTGCTCTGCGCGGGGCTCGTCTTCCTGATCAGCCCAATCCACATCGATGGCCGCATCGCGCTCTCGATCACGGCGCTGCTGACTCTCGTCGCGCTCAAGTTCATGGTTGATAGCGAGCTGCCTAACGTCGACTACCTAACGATGGTCGACGCGATCTACATCGCCGCCTTCATCTTTGTCGGGCTCGGACTCTTACAAGTCGTCCTCTCGTCGCGCAGGCTCAACCGCGGCGAAGCGGTCGATGCGGTTATCGCACGCGATCACAAGGCTCTGATCCTCGGCGGTAGCGTGTATGTAGCGGCCTCCGCAGCCGTAGTTGCCCTCTTCCTGCTTTAACGCGCCCGAGAGGATTCGAACCTCTGACCTTCGGTTCCGTAGACCGACGCTCTATCCAGCTGAGCTACGGGACCGGCTAGCCGGTGACGCCCGACCGCTTGCCACGCACGACTTTTATCTGGGCACCAGCCCAGTTGAGGGAAAAGCCTGCGCAGTTGGAGGTGCAACCCCGGACCGATGCCACCAGGAGTTTGCTCCCGTTTGCCGAGCGCGGAGCGCTGATCGTGACCGGGTAGGTGGCCGTGTTGCCCGAGCCGAGTGATGAGCGGTACCAGCACGCCGTCCGCCCTCTGATCTTTGCACCCCTCGCCCGCGTTATGACCAAGGGACGCGGCACCTCTAGGCAGGTCTTGGCCGATACTGCCTCGGATGCGGCGGCACGGGCAGAGGCAAAGCGGCTCGCAACCGCCTCGTTCGCGTCGTTGGTCACCCTGACCTTCATACCGAACGCCTTACCACTGGTCACCTTGCTCGGCGCATTGAAGGAGAGACTGAGTATCGGGGAAGGTGGGAACGGGGTTGGGGTCGGGTCAGGGGTTGGGGTTGGGTCAGGGGTTGGGTCAGGCTCCACCTCGTAGGACACGGAAACAATGCCGCTGCCGGAACCGACGCCAGACTGAAAGACGGTGTCCTCCGGGCCGTGGCCGGAGCCGCCGCCGCCGCCGTTTCCGCTGGCCCCGCCTCCGCCGCCCCACCAGCCGCCGCCGCCGCCGCCGCCGTTACTGACGCCACCACCGGCTCCGGCACCACCGGCGCCGAATGTGCCCCCGCAATCGAAGCCTCGGCAGCTCCCGCCGGCGGTCTGCGTGCCGCCCGTCCCGGGCTCAGGAAAGTTCCCGACTCCGCCTCCGTCGCCGCCTCTGGCGCCACCACCGGCGCCGCCAAAGGACTCCCGATAGGGGTTGAAGCTTCTCGAATTGCCGCCGCCTCCTCCGCCGCCTGCCACGACGATGCGGTCGTCAAGTCCGAAGCTTCCAGTACGAACGTCCGACGCCCCGCCGCCACCTCCACCACTGCTCGAAGCGCCGCTCGCTCTGCCATTGGCTCCGCCGTTGAACCCGCCCGTGCTGCCGGAACCGGCTCCGCCGACGTTGATCTGGAAAGTCTGGCCGGGCACGACCGCGATCGTGACCGCTGCGAAGCCACCGAGACCGCTGGGACCGAAGTTCGATCCCGCTCCCTGGGCGCCAAGAAGATCGAAGGTCGCCTCGGTGACGCCGTCGGGGACGATCCAGAGCTGCGCCCCGCCCGTGAAGTCAAAGGAGTCGGTGGTGCTGGCCGCCGAAGCGGAGGCCGGGAGAGCGAAGAAGGCCATCAGCGCAACGGTCAGGGCGGCCCTGCTTCGCCCGGATTTCAGCCGAGTTCCGCGTCCGCCGGTTGGTAGAAATCCGAACAAGAACGCGGAACGTAGTCTAGTTCCCGGCTCGCGTCAACCTGACTGCCCTTCCCGCAGGTCACGAATGAGGCGAGCCCACCCCGATCAGGGGTGCTGAGCCGTATAAAAGCGCGCCCGAGAGGATTCGAACCTCTGACCTTCGGTTCCGTAGACCGACGCTCTATCCAGCTGAGCTACGGGCGCAGCGGGGCTGAGTGTACCGAGGCTGGGTTACTTGCGGGCTTGGCCCAGCAGGCGACTACGCGCGCTGGCGCTGAGCTTGCGCAGCGTGACCGTGACCGAGCGGGCGTTCGTGCCCTGGTAGATGCGCAGCGTTGCTCGTACCGCAGTACCTGCGTTGACGGTGCGCGCCGTCCGTGCGTCGATCGGGAAGGCGACGTTGCTCGTTGCCGCTGCGGCGATGTTGACGGTCCGCTGGCTGCTGCCGTGGCCGATCGTCAGGCGCAGACGACCGCTGCACGGGCCATCGTTGGCGGCTGCTCGAGAGCGGCTGCCGGACGACGCAGCCGAGGCCGGGATGCAGCTAATCGAGAGCGTTGCCGTGCGACCCAGAACCGAGAGCGTCGTGCTGGCCGGCGTCAGGACGCCAGGCGTCAACGTCGGCGGATCGGAAGGAGCGGGCGCAGGGGCTTGAACCGTGAATGCGACGCTCGCTGGCGTCTCATCGGTCAGGGCATCGGTGCTGGTGGCGCGGACCGCGAACGAATGGAAGCCGTCGGCGAGAGCGGCGGCGGGCTGGAACGGGCTGGCGCATGCAACCCAGTCACGGCCTTCCATCTGGCATTCAAAGCTGGAGCCATCAGCGTTTGAGGTGAAGGAGAAGATTGGGCGCGTATTCGTCGTTGACGTTCCGGGCCACTCGGTGATCGTCGTGTCGGGAGCGACCGGGGCCGGGGGCGGTGGTGGTGGTGTCGGCGCCGGCGGTGGCGTCGGCCGCCTGGCGGTGAACGCACCGCTAACGAGGGTCGTACCGCTTCGTCCGCCATAGCCGTCGACAGCGATCTTGTAGGTCGTTCCGGCCGTGACGTCAAGCGTGACTCGGCTCCAGAGGCCTGTGCTGACGTCGTCGTTGGCCGCCTTCATTGTTAGAGCGGCGAGCGCGTCTCCCTCGTAGATGGCGAGCAGTGTGTCGTAGCTGCTGCCCTGCGTCTTGAGGTCCAGCGAACCGTCTTCTGTTGCCGTCCACAGGTACCAGATCGAAGCGCTCGAACCGAGCGCCGAGTTGACGTGGCTTGGCTCGCTTGGCTCGTGGGTTGCCGCGACCGTCGTGCCTGCGGTGTCGCCGAGTGAGCTCAGCGTCTCGGCACTTGCGAAGTTGTCGTTGACGGGAGCGCTGGGCGGGGTCGGTGTAGGAGGTGTTGGAGTCGGAGGTGTTGGCGTTGGAGGTGTTGGCGTTGGCGGCGTTGGAGTCGGGTCGGTGGCCGTGAAGGTGCCCGCCAAGCTGGTCATCCCGACCGCGCCCGCGTAGCCGTCAACTGCAAAGCGATAGGTCGCTCCGGCTGTCACGGGGAAGTTGACGCTGCTCCAGACCCCGCCGGCGCCGTTGTCGTCGTTGCCTGTCACGGCCGTTAGGCCGGAGACCGAGCTGCCGGTGTAGATCGCGAGCAGCGTGTCAAAGCTGCTGCCTTGGGTGCTCAATGCGAGCGTGCCGGTCTCAGTCGCGGTCCAGCTGTACCACGTAGATGCAGCTGAACGTGATGCCGAGTTGACGTGAGCGGGCTCGCCCGTCTCGTGCGTAGCGGCAACCGTCGTTCCGCTAACCGTGGCAAGCGACGTCAGGTTGGTTGCGCTCCCGAAGTTGTCGTTGGCCGGTGCTGGTGGTGGAGGAGTGGGTGTCGGCTCCGGAGTGGGGTTGGGGGTTGCACTGTCGCCCGTGAAGAGCAGGCGGTTCGGCGAGCCCACCCCGGCGTCTGCAACAGCGCCGGTCGTTGCGGCGTTGCCCATCGCCGCGGCTACCTGCGCTGGCGTGCTCGACGGGTTAGCCGAGAGAAGCAGAGCAGCGGCGCCAGCAACGTGTGGTGATGCCATCGATGTGCCGGAGATCGTGTTGGTGGCCGTCGGCGAGCTGCTCCAAGATGAGGTGATTCCGCTGCCCGGCGCAAAGATGTCAACGCAGCTTCCGTAGTTGGAGTAGGAGGCGCGAGCGTCGTTTGATGATGTCGCGCCGACCGTTAGCGCGTTTGGAGTCGAGGCAGGAGAAGAGTTGCAAGCATTGGCGTTCTCGTTCCCGGCGGCAACGGCGAAGGTGATGCCGTC
>WLNV01000073.1 GCA_009699615.1 Actinomycetota bacterium | reverse complement strand
GACGAGGCAATCGATCACGCCCGCGCTGCCGGCGTTCCAATCGTTGTCGCTGTCAACAAGGTTGACAAGGAAGGCGCCGACCCGACTCGTGTCCGCACCGAGATGACGGAGCGCAAGCTGCAGCCGGCAGAGTGGGGTGGGGAGACCGAATTCGTAGACGTCTCGGCCAAGTCCGGGGCGGGACTGGACGAACTGCTTGAAACCCTCCTTGTCGTATCCGAGCTTGAGGATCTGAAGGCCAACCCTGACGCCGAGGCGAGCGGGATTGTCGTCGAGTCAAGGCTTGATCCGGGCCGCGGGCCTGTCGTCACAGTTCTTATTCAGCGCGGGACACTGCGGGTCGGCGACGCATTCGTCGCTGGCGCGCACTGGGGCAAAGCCCGCGCGATGCACGATCACACCGGTGCGATCCGCGATGTCGCGCTTCCCGGAGATCCGGTCGAGCTGCTCGGCTTTGACGGCGTCCCTGACGCCGGTGAGGTCTTGCGCGTTACGAAGAACGAGAAGGTCGCTCGCCAACAGGCCGAGGAGCGTCAAACGCGGATGCGCAACGAGGCCGCGGCGCGCCGCTCGGGCCGCAAGGTCTCGTTCGACGACCTTTTCAGCGGCATCCAGCAAGGCGTCCTCAAGGACCTCAACCTGGTCCTCAAAGCCGACGTCTCCGGCTCGCTCGAAGCATTCGAGGATGAGATTGCCAAGCTGCCGCAGGACGAGATTTCGGTCAACATCATCCACCGTGGCGTAGGTGGCATCAACGAGTCGGATGTAATGCTCGCTGCCGCATCTGACGCGATTATCCTTGGCTTCAACGTCCGTCCAGTTGGCGACGCGCGTGCAGTTTCAGACCGTGAAGGCGTCGAGATTCGCAGCTACTCCGTGATCTACAAGGCGCTTGAGGAATTGCGCGACGCGATGACAGGGATGCTCGAGCCGGAAGAGGTCGAGGACGCTCTCGGCAGCGCCGAAGTCCGGCAGACCTTCAAGGCCTCGAAGGTTGGAACGATCGCGGGCTGCCAGGTCACGGCCGGCAAGCTCGTTCGCAATGCTCCCGTGCGAGTCGTTCGCGACGGCACGGTCGTCTACGAGACGACGATCGACTCGCTCAAGCGCTTCAACGATGACGCCAAGGAAGTCGCTGAGGGCTTCGAGTGCGGCATCGTGCTTGCCAACTTCCAGGACGTGAAAGAGGGCGACATCCTCGAGGCGTACACAACGCGCAAGGTGGAGCGCCAGCTGGCTTGAGGCTCTTGCCTCGGGTCGGTCGGCTCCCGTTCCCATGGCCTCGTCGCGGATGAGACGCGTCGACGAAGCGATCCGCGAGGTCGCCGCCGACACGATCACGAAGCAGATCAAGGATCCGCGTGTCGGCTTCGTCACCGTCACTGACGTGCAAACTACGCCCGACCTGAGTAGCGCCAGGGTCCACGTAAGCATCTTTGCCGCGCCATCCGGCCCCGACGAGTGTCTCGAAGCCCTCAACTCGGCCCACGGTGTTGTGCAGCGCGAGCTGGCTCGCCAGCTTCGGATGAAGAGGACTCCGACGGTCGAGTTCGTGATCGATACAACGCCGGCAACTGCGGCTCGGCTCGAAGAGATTCTCGAACAAGTAGATTTGCTTGACGAGGCCGACCCCGAATGAACCCGACCGCCACCCAAAGCCGCGAGCAAACGATCAACGCCCTCCGTCAGGGCGAGAAATTCCTGCTGGTCACGCACGAGCATCCCGACGGTGACGCGCTCGGATCGCTGCTCGCGATGTCGATAATCCTCCGCTCGCTGGGCAAGGACGTCGTCTCATTTATCGCTGCCGACGATCGTCCGCTCTCCTACGAGTACGCCTGGGTAGATGTCAGCGGCGTCGTCTCAGAGATTCCAGCCGACCTTGAATCGCGCGTCGTCGTCTTCCTCGATTGCGGCAATACCGAGCGCAGCCCGCTCGTCGAAGAAGCGGCTTCCCCTGAGCAGCTCTTGAATATCGATCACCACCATGACAACACGCGCTTCGGAAGCGTTGACTACGTCGTCGAAGACGCCTCCTCAACGGCCGAGATCGTTTGGGACCTTGCTCACGGTCTTGACGTTCCGCTAAACGCCGAGATGGCAGAGCTCCTATACCTGGGGCTGATCACCGACACTGGCCGTTTTATGTACCCGAACGCGACACCCAAGTCACATGAGATGGCGAGCGAGTTGTTGGCGGCCGGAATTGATGGCAACCTCATATTTCGCCGCGTCTACGAGAACCTCCCGGAAGCCAAGTTGAGGCTCTTTGCGCGCGCGCTAACGGCGACCGAACGCCACCTTGATGGGCGGCTTACGCTTTCAATCCTCACCACTGATGACTTCCAGCAATGCGCGGCGGCTTCCAGCTTCACCGAAGGCATCGTTGACTTTCTCCGCGCCGTTGACGGCACGCGCGTAGCTGCCCTGATCCGCGAAACGAGTGACGCGAACGGCGAGAGCTATCGCGTCTCAATGCGCTCCAGCGACGGCGGAATCGACGTGTCGAAGATTGCCCGTGCCGGCGGCGGCGGCGGCCACCCTGCTGCTGCGGGTTTCAGGAGCGAGCTCGGCAGGGACGATCTCGTCGCGCTGCTCTGCGCGCAGATCAGCGAACAGTCCTAGACCTGCTGTGGACGGAATCGTCCTTGTCGACAAGCCGGCTGGGCTCAGCTCGCACAAGGTGACTAACGACGTGCGCCGCGAGCTGGGGGCGCGCAAGGCCGGTCACGCCGGCACACTCGACCCGTTTGCGACCGGGCTGTTGATAATCCTGCTCGGCCGCGCCCGCCGCGTCCAGCGTTTCTTCATGGGCATGTCGAAGGAATACATCGCCGTTGCCCGCTTGGGTGCGACCTCGACGACGGGGGACCCGGAGGGCGAGATCGAGATGACCGGAAAGCTTCCGCCGGACCGCTTTGAGCCGACACTCGGCAAGATCAGCCAGCGACCGCCGATCTACAGCGCCGTCAAGGTCGACGGCAAACGGGCTTACAAGCGCGCCCGCGAAGGCGAGCAGTTCGAGATTCCCGCACGAGAGGTCGAACTGTTCGAGTTCAGCCAGCTCAGCCGCGACGCCGACCGAGCCGAGTTTCGAATCCGATGCTCGTCCGGGACGTACGTCCGTTCGCTGATCTCCGACCTCGGGGATGCCTACACCGAAGAGCTGCGGCGTACGCGGATCGGACCGTTCAGCGTTGACGATGCGGATTCCGGAGTTGTGATCGGTCTCGATGCTGCGCTCGGCTTCTTTGACCACGTAGAGCTAGATGCTGCCGACGCCAAAAAGGCCGCCCATGGCGTCGCAGTCGAATGGGACGGAAAGGTTGGCAAAGCTCGCTTGAGCGGCCCTGAGGATGCGACGCCTGAAGAGCTGTTGTTGACCGCCGTGGACGGCCCGGTCGCACTCGCCGAACGGCGTGACGACGGGATGCTCAAGCCGGTCGTAGGCTTCCGAGCATGAGAGTCACCGCTTTCAGCGATCTCGAGCCGCGCGAGCGCATAGTTGCTGTCGGCACGTTCGACGGTGTCCACCTCGGCCATCGCGAAGTGATCGCCGGCGCCGACACGGTTCTGACATTCGATCCGCACCCGATGTCGGTTACGGCTCCGGACAGGGCACCCCTGCTTCTGACCTCCTCTGAGCGTAAGGCCGAGCTCGTTTCGACCCTCGGCGTCGAGGAGATGGTCGTGATCAGCTTCGACGAGCAGTTCGCCAGCCACAGTGCCGACCAATTCATCGACGAGGTTCTTGTCGGCGCGCTCGGCGCGAAGCAGGTGCAGGTTGGCTCCAACTTTGGTTTTGGGAAGCGCGCGCAAGGCCGGGTCGAGCATCTGCTCGCTGACGACCGCTTCGAAACAAACGTGTTGCCGCTCTTTGAGTTGGATGGAGAACCGGTCAGTTCGAGTCGTATCCGCGCGTTGCTGGAGGCCGGCGATGTCGCCGAGGCCAACCGACTGTTGGGTAGCCCTTACGTGTTCAGCGCGCTAGTCGAGCACGGCGAGCAGCGCGGCCGAGAGCTTGGCTTCCCGACCGCCAACCTCACTCCGACAGCGGGCTTCTGCACACCGGGGCATGGCGTCTACGCGGGACGGGCTGTGGTTGATGGGGGGGAGGCGATGATCGCGGCGATCAACGTTGGGACGCGCCCAATGTTCGAGAGCGGCCTCGGAGAACTGATCGAGGCCTACCTGCTCGACTTTGACGGCGACCTTTACGGACGACAGCTAAGCGTTGAGTTCGTCGACCGGTTACGAGGTGAAGAGACCTTCGAGAGCGTCGATGCGCTGAAGCTTCAGATGGCCGCAGACGTCGATGCAACCCGTGCTCTGGTCGCGGGCTGAAGCGCTGTCCTGCTAGCCTGCGACTTTCGATGAGCACCCTTACTCCAGAGAAGACCCGCGAGCTCGCTGCCACCTACGGCGGCAGCGAAGCAAACACCGGCGACACGCGCGTACAGATCGCGCTGCTCAGCCAACGGATTGAAGATCTGACCGAGCACCTGCGCGGCGCAAAGAAGGATCACGCTTCGCGCCGTGGCCTGCTGATGCTGGTCGGTCGCCGCCGTCGCCTTCTGAACTACCTGCAGAGCAGCAACCTTGAGGCCTACCGTGAGCTAGTAGCAGCACTCGGCCTACGTAAGTGAGCATCATCGCGCCCGGCACGAAGGTGCCCCCATTCAGCTTGGCCCGCGAGGACGGCTCGAAGTTCACCGACGCCGATCTCGCCGGGAAGACCACGATTCTCGTCTTCTACCCGTTCGCGTTCAGCCCCGTCTGTACGAGCCAGCTTCAGATCTACACTGAGGCCCTGCCGGAGATCACGATCGACGGAGCTGTGATGTACGCGGTATCGACCGATCCGAGCTTCTCTCAGATCGCATTTCGCGAGCAGCTCGGCGTCCCGATCGAACAGCTCTCAGACTTCGAACCAAAGGGCGCCGCAGCGAAGAGTTTCGGCGCGTACTTTGAGCCGGCCGGGATGACGAACCGAGCGATCGTGATCGTCGGCCCCGACGGCTGCGTCAGCTGGAGTCATCTCGCTGACAGTCCCGGCGATCTGCCTGGCGTCAATCTGATCATTGACGCGCTCGCTGCAGACCAGGCGTCACCGACTGCCGTCTGATCTCCGCCGTTCGATATCGCTAGCGAGTAGCGGAGCTATCACCTCAGCGCGGTAGTCGAAAATCGAGGCCACGTCGCGGCCTACGAAGAGGCTGTGGGCCAGATCTCCGAGCGGGCCGTATCCGATCGAATAGCGAACGACGTCGACCATCAGTGTGCGGCCGCCGGGCAAAGGGTCAAACGTGTGTGTGTGGTGCCAGAGCTTGTAAGGACCTTTGATCTGTGTGTCGACGAACATCTCGGATGGCCGCCACTCTTCGATCAGCGTGCGCCAGCGGATCGGCATGCGGTGAATTTTGAGCCGGTACTCGATTAGCGTTCCGGCGTGCATCGCGATCGGGCGCGGCGTCGTGACCTGAAAGGCGAGCAGCGGCGGCGTGATCGCTTCGAGATTGGTCGCGTCGGCGAAGAACGGGAAGACTTCGGCTGGGCTTCCTTCCAGCTCCTGCTGACGTGTCAGTGTGTGAACGCTCATCGATTGGAGTACGACGCTGCGCCATCGCGGGATCTACTCTTCATCTTGCGATGCGCGATTTGAGCAGCCTGCCGGTAGAGCCAATCGGTCCCAACGATCACGTCCGGATCGGAAACGGGGAGCCGCTGATCGTCTACGCCGAGTTCACTTGCCCCGATTGCGCTGTGGCGGCCGAGCGGCTGCGCGAGAGCGGCGACTCGGTCTGTTTCCGTCACTTTGCGTTGGCCGCGCGCAGCCCGCGCGCCGTCAAACTTGCGATTGCGTCCGAAGCGGCCGCTCGCCAAGGGTTCTTCTGGGAGTTTCACGACTCGCTCTTCGCTGATCAGGGCCGACTGGATGATCCCCACCTCTGGCAACGCTGTGAGTTGCTTGGGATCGATCTGGCCCGCTTCGAGGCCGACCGCCGTGATCCCGCTCTGTCGGAACGGGTTGCAGCGGACGTGACCGCCGCGCTGCGGGCGGGAGCGACCGGCGCACCGAGCTTCGCCGTCGCGGGAGCGCTCCAAAGCGAGTTTCCCGCGGCATCGTCCTGACAGCCATCCTGCGTTGGCAATGGGAAGGCGGCTAGGATGGCGTCAATCGGATATCGAAAAGAATTTAACTAACAGGCCGCAGGATCCGAAGGCGGCCTTGATGAGGAGTACAACACCAAATGACTACCAACACTGTGACCACGGTCTCGGCTGAGATCGGCGGCACTGAAATCACGATGGAAACTGGCAAGATGGCCAAGCAGGCCGGAGGCGCCGTAGTAATCCGTCAAGGCGACACGATGGTTCTCTGCACAGCGACCGTCGGCAACCTGCGCGACGTCGACTTCCTTCCTTTGACCGTTGACGTTGAAGAGCGGATGTACGCCGCGGGCAAGATCCCGGGCTCGTTCTTCAAGCGCGAAGGTCGCTCCGGCGAGAAGGGCACGCTGACGGCTCGGATGATCGACCGTCCAATCCGCCCGCTCTTCCCGAAGGGCTGGCACTACGAGACGCAGCTAGTGGCAATGCCGCTCAGCGTCGACATGGTTCACCCGTACGACATCCTCGCGATGAACGGTGCCTCAGCGGCGCTGATGATCTCGCAGGTTCCGCTTCCGACCCCAGTCGGCTCGGTCCGTATCGGCAAGATCGACGGCTCGTTCGTGGTCAATCCGACCGAAGAGTCGCTGCTTGAAGGCTGCGAGCTCGATCTAGTTGTCGCCGGCACCGAAGAAGCGATTCTGATGGTTGAAGCCGGAGCAACAGAGATCGGTGAAGACGAGATCCTCGACGCGCTCGATATCGCTCACGGCGAGATCAAGAAGCTTTGCGCCCTGCAGCACGAGCTCCGCGAGAAGGCAGGCCGCGAGAAGATCAGCTTTGAGGCACCAAGCCTCGACGAGTCGCTGGTTGAGAAGGTCCGCGCCTCACACGGCGCCGATCTCGACACCGCAACTCAGGTTGAGGACAAGCTCGCACGTCAGGACGCCAGCAATGCAGTCTGCGACGCAATCGTTGCCGAGTACGCCGGTAGCCCCGACGACTCCGACTACAGCGCCAAGAAGGCGACCGCGCAAACGATCTTCTCGAAGCTTGAGAAGGCGACGATCCGTAACCGCATCGCCGTTGACAAGAAGCGCCCAGACGGGCGCGGCGCGCAGGAGATCCGCGACATCTCGATCGAGGTCGGCGTGGCACCGCGCACGCACGGTTCGGCGCTCTTCACACGCGGGCAGACGCAGGCGCTTTCAATCGCCACGCTCGGCACGCTGAAGGAAGAGATGCGGCTCG
>WLNV01000072.1 GCA_009699615.1 Actinomycetota bacterium | reverse complement strand
GCGATCAGCGCCGGATCCTCAAGCATCTCGGCCAATCGTTCTGCAAGCCTCTCAACATCGGCCGGCGGCACGATTCGCATGCCCTGCCCGTAGAGGCGAATCTCAAACGGCCCCGGCTCACCGACCGAGCCAATCGCCGGCAGCCAGCCGGCCATCGCTTCGATGTAGGCGACGCCGAAGGCCTCATCAACGCTTGGCATCACGAAGATCGTGCACTCGCGCGCTCTCCTGAGCGCCGCCTGATTCTCGAGCTGGCCAGCGAACTCAACACGCTCTTTCAGTCCCAGCGAGTCGACCAGCTTCTCGAGATTGGCGCGCTCCGGGCCGTCACCAATAATCAGGTAGCGCAGGTCAGGGAAGCGATCGCGCAGCACCCAAATCGCGCGCAGGACGTCGGCGTGACGCTTGCGTGTCGCAAGGTGAGCGACAGTAACGAGTGTGGGGTGCTCGGGTCGCGGCTCGCGGCTCGCAGGCAGGTCGGTGCCGAGGTGGACTACTTCGCAGCGCGCGGCGCCAAGCTCGGCGCAATCGTCGGCGATCCCCGCACTGTTGGCGATCACGAGCTGCGCTTGGGCGAACGCGCGTTGGATTGCCGCGCGACCCTCAGGGAAGCGAGGAGCGGTGTAGTAGAGGTCGGCGCCGTGGACCGAGACGACGAGCGGATCGGTTATCCCCGCGGTCAGCACGGCGTCGGCGGCCGGGACGGCATTGTGGGCGTGGATCAGGTCGAAGGGGAACTCCTTGCGAAGCTTCGCCAGTGCGCGGCCAAGCGGCTTCGCTGCCCAGCTTCCCCAGGAGCCGTACGAGCGGCCCATTGGTGGCGAGGCGTAGCGGACGTAATCGATCTGGACGCCATCGATCGCTGAGCGCGAAGGGTGGCGGGCCAGCTTCAGTGCGGCTCTAGGGCGGCTCAGGATTGGCGTCGCGGCCGGCGGCACAACCCGGTTCAGGACGACGACTCGAACCTCGGCCCCAGCGGCGATCGCTGCCTGCGCCTGGCGGTGAGCCCAGATGCCGAGCACCGGGTCGTGGGCGCGCGGGTAGAACTCGGAGACGACGGCAACCTTCATCGCTGAATCCCCACAGTGCGGATTTCGTCGCGGCGCAGATAGGGCCTGCCTTGCAGGAACTCCTGGGCCTCGGCGATTGCATCCTCGCGCGGGTAGTCGGCCGCGACCGGTCTCAGCGTGTGACCAACCGGCGTTGCGTCAACGATTCCGATCGGCCATCCGCGCTGGGCGGCGATCGCGGCCCAGTGCGCGTCGAGCCCCCAGCCTGTGCGCAGCTCTGGGAACGGGATCAGCGCCTTCGCCGCAGATGGCGCGAAGGCCGTCACCGGGCCGATCTCAACGAAGGTCGTGCGGCGCGAGCGAACGCCGCGACGGCGGCGCGTGATCGGCCAGGCGGCGTGCGAGTGGAGGCGGTGGGCTGGCTGCGCAATCTCCAGCCCGGCCTCTTCGGCGGCGAAGAGGAACGAATCGAGAAAGCCGCTTGGGAGATCAACGTCATCGTCCAGCACGACGATCCAGTCGTACTCGCGCTCGTCTGCGGCGGCGATCAGCGCGTTGAGGTTCTCGAACTTGCCTGCGCCTGCGGCGGCGGCGACCCGCAGCTCAACGGTGTGCTGCGAGCGGCCAAGCTCGGCGCGTTGCTGGGTCAGAAGCGAGCCGCCGTGGTCGCTCGCGATTGTCAGTACCAGCACGCTGCGCCGCGGCGAGCCGGCGGCGGCGCGCTGCAACGCTCGGCGCGAGCGCAATTCGACCAGGTCCGTTCCGCGGTCGGCTAGAGCCAGCAGCTTTGCGCGGCGGCCTGCGACGGTGCCGCTGCCGGGGGAGAGGAAGTCGTTGACGCCTTCAACGAGCGGCGTCTCGCCGAGCGGCGCGCGTGAGAGTGTCGCCTCGATCCGCCCCCAACTATGGGCAGCAGTGACCGGTCCCATCGCGCAGAGGTGCCGCGGTCCGTGCCAGAGACAGCCGACGAAGGTCCGCAGCTCAGCGACCAGCCCCGGTGCCTGGCTGCGGGCCTCGTCGAAACGGCGAGCCACGCGGCCGCGGCTGCGAGCAACGGCGCAGAGCGAACTGAGCCGCGAATCGTCACCGCAACGGATGTGGTCGACGCCGGCAGCGGCGAGGTAGCGAATCCGTCCACCGCTCTCGCGCCAGCGCTCCTCCCACTCCTCCTCATCGCCGCCTCCTCCGAGGAGCGGGTCGAACAGGCCAACCGACTCGAAGGCGCTACGGCGGATCATCATGTTTGAACCCCAGGCGTAGACGCAGTCGGCATCGCTGGGCCCAAGCTCGGTCGTCGTGATCGGCCAACCTTCGCGGCCGCAGGCGCGGAAGCGGTGGTCTTCGATCTTGGCGTGAATAGGGCCGCTGAACACTCCGACCTGCTCCGGCTGCTCGGCGGCGCCTTCGAGCAGCGCAAGCAGCCAGCCGGCATGCACCTCAACATCGTCGTCGGTGAAGATCAGCAGTTCGGCATCGCTCGCTTTGACGCCGCGGTTTCGGGCCGCGTTGAGGCCGTCTCCAGCACCGTCGCTGATATAGCGGGCGCCGTGCGCTTCGGCAACCGTGCGCGTCGAAATCTCCGGCCCGTCGTCAACAACGATCACTTCGACGCCAAGCGCGGCCGCCTGGGGGGCGATCGAAGCCAGTGCGCGATCAAGGTAATGCGGGCGTCCGCGGGTCGGGACGATGATTGCGGCAGACGGCAACATGGCCGTTTGACGCTAGCGTGGCCGGGCGCCGTGATCCTTCTTTTGCACAACCAATACCGCACGCTTGGAGGTGAAGAACGGGTTGTTGACGACCTCTCACGGCTAATTCCCGAGTATTTGGGTGAATCGGTCGAACTTTTGGAACGCAGCAGCGCGTCACTTTCGGGCGGCACGGCGGCACTGGCGTTGGCTCGCGGTGGCCTTGATCCGGCAGAGGTCGCTGGTGCAGTCGCGCGCACCGGGGCCCGCGTGGTTCACGGCCACAACCTGCTCCCGAGTTTTGGCTGGCGTGCCCTCGCTGCGGCGCGCAAGGCCGGGGCGCGGACCGTACTCTCGCTCCACCAGTACCGCCTCGTCTGCGCCGCCGGCACCTGCCTTGACCCCGCCGGCAACGACTGCACCCGCTGCCACGGCCGCGACACGCGCCCCGGTGTGCGACTTAACTGCCGCGGCGGGTCGCGCGCCGAAGCCGCCATCTACGCCGGTTCGTTAAGCGCTTGGTCGGCGCGGATGGTCGCTGAGGCCGACGTAGTTCTTGTCGCGAACCAGACGACGCTGAACCGTTTGAACGAACTCGGTGCGCCGCTCGCGGGCGCGCGCGTAGAGGTGATCCCGTATCCCGTCGCTTCCGCGACGCAGCGCGCGACGCCGCAGAGCGGCGAGTACGCGATCTGCTCGGCGCGGCTCTCAGCCGACAAAGGCGTCGACATCGCGATTGAGGCCTGCGCCCGCGCCGGGCGGCGGCTCGTCTTGACCGGTCATGGCCCCGATCAGGCCGCGCTGCGCGCTCAGGCCGCGCGGCTCGGCGCCGACGTAACCTTCGCCGGCCGCGTGCCTGACGACGAGCTGGCACGGCTGCGCGCTGGCGCAGCGCTGGCAGTTGTCCCATCACGCTTCGCAGAAACGTTCGGTCTCTCCGCCGCCGAAGCGATGGCTGCAGCACTACCGGTCGCGGCGACCAGCGCCGGCGCGCTCGTCGAGCTGCTTCCGGCGGAGGATCTCGCAGCGCCAGGCGACGTCGAGTCGCTCACTGCGTCAATCGAGAAGCTCTGGGGCGACGCAGGACGCGGCGCCGCCAACGCGGAACGAATCGAAGAGATCGCTTCGCCGGCCGTCGTAGCCGCCAAACTCGCCGCCGTCTACGACGGCTAGAAGCGCGTACGATCAGCCAATGCGGGCACTGGTAACAGGCGGGGCGGGGTTCATCGGTTCGAACGTCGTCGACGCGCTGCTGGCGCGCGGCGACGAAGTCGCCGTTATTGATGACCTCTCAAGCGGGCGGATTCAGAACCTCGAATCGGCGCTAGCGGCAGGCGCCAGCTTCCACCAACTCGACATCCGCGACGCCGACGCCGTCAGCGCCGCTTTCGAGGCGGCTCGCCCCGAGCTCGTATTCCACTGCGCCGCTCAGATCGATGTGCGCCGTTCACTCGCCGACCCGGCCTTCGATGCTTCAGTCAACGTTGTCGGCACGATCAACGTGCTCGAGGCGGCCCACGCCAGCGGTGCGCGGCGGCTCGTCAACACTTCGACCGGCGGCGCGATCTACGGCGAGACCGATGTGATGCCAACGCCGGAGACCGTCGAGGCGGCGCCCGTCTCGGCGTACGGACAGAGCAAGCAGTGCGCTGAGCTCTACTGCGCTTGGGCCAGCCGAGCGCGAGGGCTTGAGACTGTGACGCTCCGCTACGGCAATGTTTACGGTCCACGCCAAGACCCGGGCGGCGAGGCCGGGGTGATCGCAATCTTCGCCGCAAGCCTCATCAGAGGCGAGCAGCCAACGATCTTCGGCGACGGCAGCGCGCGCCGCGATTACACCTTCGTCGATGACATCGTTGCCGCCAACCTGCTCGCCGCCGCGCAGCCAAACCCCGGTGGTCCCTACAACATCGGCACCGGCATCGATTCGAGTGTGCTCGAACTGATCGAGGCGATCACTGCTGCGGCAGCTCCCGGCGACGCCCCGCTGGTTCCCGAATTCGCAGATGCCCGCGCAGGCGACCTCCAGCGCAGCTGGCTCGACGTCTCGCTCGCCCGCGAGGAGCTCGGCTTCAGCGCAACCACGGATCTCAAGACCGGTGTTGCCGCGACCGTCGCAGCTCTGCGCTGACTAGCGCCGCGCGCGCAACTGGCGGAGAAACTGGGAGATGAAGCGAGGGTTGTAGACGAGGTAGCGTCGCCAGAGCCTCCGCGGTTCCTGGACGAGTCGGAAGGCCCACTCGAGGCCCGCCTCCTGCAGCAGCGTCGGAGCCTGAGGGACGAGGCCGGAGTGAAAGTCAAAAGCCGCTCCGACGCCAACCAGAATCTGAGCATCCAGATGCGGCCGCATCCGCGCCATCCACAGCTCCTGCCGCGGCTGCCCTGTCCCGACCCAGACAATTTCGGCGCCACTCGCGTTGATCTTCTCGATCGAGGTGGCCTCTTCCGCTTCCGTCGCGCGACGGAATGGAACGGCTTCGGCGCCGACGATTTGCAGCCCGGGGAGGCGTTTCCGCAGCGTCGCGCTGAGTAAGTCCAGCGCCGCACTGTCGCGCCCGCCGAATAGATAGATCTTCGTTCCGGTCTCAGCCGCCCGACGGCAGGCTTCGAGCATCAGGTCGGGGCCGTACACGCGACTTGCACCCTTGCCGCCGAGCGCCGTCACCGACCACACCAGCGGCTGCCCGTCCGGGACTACAAAGTCAGCACCTCTAACTGCGGCCGCCAGCTCGGAGTCCTCCTGCGCAAGCATCACAAGGTGGACCGGCGCGACGCAGATATATCCGCGATGGTCGCTGGCGATCGCGTCGTCGATCCAGTCGAGTGTCTGCCTGTAGTTGGTTAGAGCGATCGGGACGTCAAGAACGTCGATCACCTCGGCTCGCAACTCTGGCCGTTTGGCGTCCGGGCGTTCCTGTTGCGCTGCGCTCTCGGACATTGCGGCAAGTATCGCAGTGGCGCTCGGAATCCGCCGGTAACGGTTGACCGTCTAGGCTGGCCGCCGATGGCTCGCGCGCTAATCACAGGAATCGCTGGGCAGGACGGCTCATATCTGGCCGAGCGACTGTTGGCTGACGGATACGAGGTTGTCGGCTTCGACCGGTTGCCAAGTGCAGGCGAGGCGCAAAATCTGGTGGCCGTCGCCGACCAGATCGAATACGTCGAGGGAGACTTGCTTGAAGTAGGTTCGCTGCGAAACCTAATCGTCGCCAGCGGAGTCGATGAGATCTACCATCTCGCCGCGCCCACCTTCGTTCCGGATTCATGGGACGACCCGAGCGCGACAATGGCGGCGATCGTGGGCTCAACCGCCGAGATCCTTGCCGCCGCGCTTGCGGTCGCCGCGAGGCCCAAAGTCTGGGTATCGGCATCGGCTGAGGTCTTCGGCGACACCGATATCAGCCCGCAGAACGAAGAGTCGCCGATGCGGCCGCGTTCACCGTACGGAGTTGCGAAGCTCGCTGCCCTGGGGCTTGTGCGCACTATGCGCGAGCATCACGGCCTGTTCGCTTGCGCGGGCATTCTCTTTAACCACGAATCGCCACGGCGGCCGCCACATTTCCTGCCGCGCAAGGTCACCCGCGGCGCTGCCGCGATCGCGCTCGGGCAGCAGGATGAGCTGGTGCTCGGCGACTTGACGGCTGAGCGTGACTGGTCAGACGCGCGGGACATCGTCTCTGCAATCGTGCTCGCGATGCGCGCCGAAGAGCCAAGCGACTACGTGCTGGCGAGCGGCGAGGGGCGCAGCGTCGGGCAGCTGGTCGAAGCGGCCTTTGCAGCGGCCGGGATCGCTGACCTGTCCGACTCGAGTATTCGGGTCGATCCTGCGTTTGTTCGTCCGCCTGAGCCGATCGCGCCGGTCGGTGACGCCTCGCGCGCTCAGCGCGAGCTCGGCTGGGAGCGGCAGATCAGTTTCGAGCAGATGATCGGTGAGATGGTCGAGGCCGACCTCGCCGATTTGCGCAGCGAGGGTTAGCTGGAGAGCAGTTCGAGGTCGGCTCGAACCATCAACCGGATCAGCTCGTCGAAGCTCGTCGTCGGCGTCCAGCCAAGCTCGCGCTCAGCCTTGCCGTAGTCGCCGATCAGCTGGTCCACCTCTGCCGGGCGGACGAACTGCTGGTCCAGCTCCACGTACGGTTCAAAGCTGCCGAGGCCGGCCTCGTCGAAGGCCACCTCAACGCATTCGCGCACAGAGTTCGTTTGGTTGGTAGCGATCACGTAATCGTCGGCTGTGTCCTGCTGCAGCATCAGCCACATCGCTTCGACGTAATCCTTCGCGTAGCCCCAGTCGCGCTCAGCGTCGAGGTTGCCGAGTGTCAGCTTGTCGGTGAGGCCGAGCTTGATTGCCGCGGCGTGCCATGTGATCTTGCGCGTGACGAACTCCAAGCCGCGGCGCGGCGACTCATGGTTGAAGAGAATTCCTCCAGCAGCAAAGAGGTCGTACGACTCGCGGTAGTTAACGGTAATGAAGTGGCCGTAGGCCTTTGCTACTCCGTACGGCGAGCGCGGATAGAAGGGAGTCGTCTCGGTCTGCGGGACCTCGAGCACCTTTCCGTACATCTCGCTCGACGATGCTTGATAGAAACGCGCTTCGGGGCAGACCTCGCGCATCGCCTCAAGCATTCGCGTCACGCCGACGCCGGTGAACTCGGCGGTGAGGGTTGGCTGAACCCAGGATGCGGCGACGAAGCTCATCG
>WLNV01000071.1 GCA_009699615.1 Actinomycetota bacterium | reverse complement strand
GTGCCTGTGCTGTCACGTTCATGATGCTGATGTATGCGTTGGAGAGCCGTGGCTCTCAATTTGTTCTCTTCTTCGGCTTCGGCTGCCTGCTCTCGAGCGCGTACGGCTTCCTCGCAGGCGCTTGGCCCTTCGGCGTCGTCGAGGTGATCTGGGCAGTCGTTGCCTTCGCGCGCTACCGCAGCCTTCAGCAGTCGCCTAGCGCCGCGATCTAGGCGCTGTCGCGAGCGTTAGCGCTTGCGCTTGAGCTTGACGATCTTCGTCTTCACTGTCGGCTTGCCTTTTGCCGGTGTGAAGGTCGTGCGGATCGTCAGCGTCATTGCCTTCTTGCGCAGTTCCTTGCGGCTCTTCTTGTTCATCTTGCAGGTCATCGGGAAGCTCCCGGCCACTTTGACGATCTTCGTCGCCTTGCAGCGCGTCTTCGTCTTCGGCTTCTTCTTCTTCTTGCTGACGCCTGCCTTCTTGGCCTTCTTCTTAGCCACGCGGGTCGTGGCGATCTGCGTGATCTTGCCGGCCCCTGGCACACTGACGGCGGTCACGACCGCTACCGACGTCTTCGTGATCAGTGGCGTGAACTTGACGGCCTCAAAAACCTTGACGGCGGAGACAGGGCTGATCGAGCCGGACGCTGGGGAGCCGCTTGATGTGCCGACCGCGTTGGTTGCGACGGATGAGAAGGTGTACGCCACACCGTTGGTGAGGCCGGTGATCGTGCATGAGCCTGCCGCGCCGGTGACGGTGCAGGTTTTCCCGCCCGGTGAGGCGGTGACGGTGTAGGACGACGGTGTGCCGCCGCTGCCAGCGCTGACGGTGATCGTCGCTGAGCCATCACCGGCAACTGCGGTCGGCGCCGGCGGCGTGCCAGGAGCTTCTGATGCCGGGGCGGGGCTGACCGGGCCTGAAGCTGCCGAAGCAGCTGACGTACCGGTCCCGTTTGTGGCGGTTGCCGAGAATGTGTAGGCAACTCCGTTAGTTAGGCCGCTGATCGTGCATGAGCCTGCCGCGCCGGTGACGGTGCAGGTCTTCCCGCCCGGTGATGCGGTGACGGTGTAGCTGGTTGGAGTGCCGCCGCTGCCAGCGCTGACGGTGGTCGTCGCTGAGCCATCACCGGCAACTGCGGTCGGCGCTGGTGGCGTGCCGGGGGCAGCAGTCGCGGGTGCTGGACTGACCGAGCCCGATGCTGCCGAGCCGCCCGACGTTCCGCCGGCGTTGGTCGCGGTGGCTGAGAACGTGTACGCCACACCGTTGGTGAGGCCGGTGATCGTGCATGAGCCTGCCGCGCCGGTGACGGTGCAGGTACGTCCTCCGGGGGATGCGGTGACGGTGTAGCTGGTGGGCGCGCCGCCGCTTCCTGCAGCCACGGTCACTGTTGCGGAACCGTCACCGCCAACTGCGGTCGGTGCCGGCGGCGTGCCGGGAGCAGTGATCGTTGGGCTTACTGAGCCGGATGCCGCCGATCCGCTGGAAGTGCCAGTCGCGTTCGTGGCGGTTGCGGAGAATGTGTACGCGGTTCCGTTGCTGAGGCCGGTGACGGTGCATGAGCCTGCCGCGCCGGTAACTGTGCAGGTATTCCCGCCGGGGGAAGCGGTCACGAGGTAGCTGGCGGGCGTGCCGCCGCTTCCTGCAGCCACGGTCACTGTTGCGGAACCGTCACCGCCAACGGCGGTTGGTGCCGGCGGCGTGCCGGGAGCTGCAAGCTCAGCGATCGTCGAAACGCGGTTGGTCGACGTGTTGCTCACGAACAGTGCTCCGGCGCTGTTGATCGCAACACCAGTTGGGTTGATCCATGAGCCGCTGAATCCCGAGCCGTACGTCGCGGAGGTGCCGTCCGGAAGAATCCTCGAGACTGTGCTGCTGCCGTAGTTGGCGGTGTAGATCTTGCCGCTCGCGTCGATAGCGATGCCTTTTGGCTGTGCGCCGGTTGTCACATGAGCACTTGACGGCCCCCAGTTGACTGTTGACGAAGTGCCATCGGCTGCGCTGATCTTCGAGATGTCGGCCGACCCTAAGTTGGTGACGTAGACATCGTGCGTCGTTTGGTTAACCGCTACCCCTTCCGGCATCGTCCCGGTTGTCGCCCAGCTTTGGGTCGTGCCACCAACTCCGCCCGCTGAGGTGATCTTGGTGACCTTTGCAAGCCCGTACTGGGCAACAAAGACGTCCCCCGTCGTTGAATCGATTGCGATCCCGTGTGGCGTAGACCCGGCAGTCGTCAGCGCCCAGCTGGCGGTTGAGACCCCGGCAGACGTGATCTTTGAGACGTTGCGGCTACCGGAGTTGGCGGTGTAGAGGTTTCCGTTCGCGTCGACCGCGATCCCGTATGGGCTCGTGCCGGTTACTACGTGCGCTGATGACGGGCCCCAGTTGACCGTGGAGGTCAACCCGTCAGCCGTGATCTTTGTGACGTCGTTCGAACCGCTGTTTGCCGTATATACGTTTCCGGCAGAGTCGACCGCAATCCCTTCCGGCGCCGTACCGGTAGTGCCGAAAACGGCTGTGAGGATGCCGAGCGGCGTTATCTTCGAGACGGTGCCGCTCCCGGTACCGTTCCCGTAGTTGGCAGTGAAGACGTTGCCGGATGAATCGACCGCAATACCGTGCGGCGAAGATCCAGCCGGGAGCGTGGCGAACGTCGTCGTTGTTGCCGCTGCCGAGGCGGCGGCGGGGAGGGCGCCTGCGCCGATGGCGAGCAAGGCTGCTGTGGCGAGTGCGGCTGTTGCGGTCTTCTTAGACATCTTCATTGGTCTCTCCCCGGTTGATTCACGTGAGGACTACTTATTGACTTCGCGTAAATCGCAGCATAGCCCTATTGACCTCGGGTAAGCGCCGGTACGGCTTTGAGCGCAAGATTCTCTTAGTTGACGCCCGGTATGATCAGGTTGATGGCCGTAGCAAAAGCCCCGCGCGCAAGCCGTTCTGACCCCGAAGCTCGCCGCGACCAGATGATCGACGTGGCGATGGCCGCCTTCGCAGATCGCGGCTACCCCGCCGTCGAGCTGAAGGAGATTGCGAGTGAAGTTGGCGTCACGCCAAACTTGATCCACCATTACTTCCCCGGCGGCAAGAGCGAACTGCACCTCGAGGCCGTGAAGCGCTCCTGCGCACAGCTTGAAGAGATGTTTGAGGCAAGCCCCGATATTCCGATCGAGAATAAGATGCCCGCGAACGTCGCGCGCTACGTCGACGAGGCGTTGGTACCGACCGATCGCTGGAAGCTCTACACCCGCTCTCTACGCAGCGCAGACGATGATCTCCGCGCCTGCGCTGTCGCAACAAGGCTTGCCGTGATGGAAGGGGTCACGGCCAACCACCTCGGAACTACGAGCCCTTCTCCTGAAGTACGCGCCGCGCTCTTTGGCGTCTACGGCTTTCTCGAAGATGCATCTGACGAATGGCGCATCCAAGCAATCGGCGACCGCGCCAAGCTCGAGAACGTGATCATGTCGGTCCTCATCGCCGCGCTTGCCACCGCGTCGTCTGGGTAGCCTCGCCGCTGAGCTCCATTGGATGAGTGACATTTAGGGTTCAAGACGACCAGCGCTGAGCTGCTGGTAGCTTTCTCGCCGTGAGAGAGCTCTTCATCTCGGTGCCAATCTGGGTCGTAGCGCTGTTGTTGTTGGCGTTCTTTATAGCCGTGACCCTTGTGGCGCGCGCTGTCGTAACGAAGCGTTGCGGCGATGGAAGCCGCGAAGAACTCGCCGACGAAGCGACCCGCCTGCTCACCGGCCTCGCGGCAACCTTCGCCTTCTTCGTTGGCTTCTCGATCACCGTCACCTGGGGCGCCGTGGCTGCCGGCCAATCGGCCGTTGAGCAGCAGTCATCAGCGATCCAGCAGATGAGCTGGAGCATCAACAACATTCCCGACAAGGCGGAGTCCGCTGTTCTGAGGGAAAAGCTGAGGCGCTACGCAACGACAGCGGCTTACGAGAACGCGGATGACCTCGCGCGCGGTGAGACGCTCGAACTTCCCTCGTTGATTCCCTCGACCGCTTCGAGGACGCGCTTCACATCTACGCATTCGGTCCCAAAGTGCCAAAGGCCGAGGTGTCAAGTCTGGTGAGCGCGGCAGCAACTCTGGGCGCTACATCGGCCGCAGTCTCCGCTGTGGCGCATCGCACACTGCCGGATCTGCTGGCGATCCTGCTGCTCGTCACGGGGATACTCGTCGCTGGAGTGATGGGCGTCTCCACGGTCTCTGCGCGTCATCCAGTCTTGATGCTGGTTTGGTGCGTAATACCGGCGTTGTCGATCACAGTCGTGATTGCTCTCGCATTCCCGTTCGCGAGCGGTATCGGTGTTGACCTAGCGCCTCTGCAGTCCGTCGCGCAGCAGCTCGCGAGCCACTAACGCTTCCCAGCGGTCGTTAGCGCCCAGCGCCTAGATACTTGGTTAGGAAGCCTGCAACGGCCTGGCGTGTCGTCAGGTCCATCACGACGCCACCGTGGTTTAGGCCGTCGTACTTCTCGTAGGTCACCTGATCGCCTGACTTGGTCAGCTCAGCAGCGAGATCGTCCGTGAACCAAGGGAAGACGGTCAAGTCGGACTTGCCCTGGAGGATGCTGATCGGCGCGGCGATCTTGACGTTCGGGTTCATCGCCTTTAGAACCGCGTCAAGCTTCGTCGTCACGACATTCGGCTTGAGGATCTCGTTCGGCGCGTAAGCGCCGAACATGTCGGCAGCGCCTAGCTGTGGCGTGCAGGTTTTCTCAGTCTGGGGAATGAGCGCTGCAATCGGATCGGTCACTAGGTCCGCGGGGTTGATTCCGGCTTCGCGTGCTGCGCTCAGCAGAATTGTCACTGCAAGGCCGGTGATTCCCTTGGCGGCTGGGCCGAGGTCGGCAATCAGCGCACGCTGCTCGTAGAAGTGAGAAGCCGGCGCGTAGGCAACGACCCCCTTCAGCTTCAGTGCAGGTGCAATCTTGGGCGCCATAGATGCAGCGAAGAGAGCGGCCTGGCCACCCTGAGAGTGCCCGAGAATCGCCCAGTTCTTGCTGATTGCGGGGATCATTGAGCGGGCGGCAAGAGCGATGTCAATGACGCTCCGGCCTTCGGACTTGCCGATCAAGTAGGGGTGCGGGCCGGGCGTCCCTAGCCCGGGGTAGTCGGTGCGCAGGAGCATGTAGCCAGCTTCGACCCAGCTGTTAGCCACTTCGGTCGAGTAGCGCGGCAGAGCGTCTGCCGGCCCAGGAGTTGTCCAGGAAGGAGCGCAGACGTCAGCAATTCCGGTTGTTCCGTGGGCCCAGGAGAGCATCTTCCAGCCACCAGCTGGAGCTTTCCCCTTAGGGATGTCAATCGTGCCGGAGACGGCGATCGGCTTGTTGTTTACGTCGCGCGAGCGGTAGAGCACAAGCAGTGTCTTTGAGGATGCTGCGAGAGCGACCTTGCCGGTAGCTGAGTAGGGGATCTGACGAGTCCAGATGATCGTTCCCGGTGTTCCGGCGATCAGCTTCGCCGGAGCCTTATAGAAGGCCGGGCCTGCCGGGCCGGTTGGCGTTTTTGCCTGAGCAAGCGATGCGCCTGGTAGAAGCAATGCTGTTGCGGCGGCGGTCAGAACTGCCACTCGGGCAACGCGGTTACGGACGGTCATTCTCTCTCCCTAGCTAGGACTGCTGACAAAACTTCCTCAGGTTCAAGCCGATACTAACCGCCACAGTTAATCGGTGCGTCAGTTATGCCTTCATGCTGCCTTGCGGACCGACCAGACGTCTTCGCAGGGCCACTTCCGCGCCCACGAGCGGGGGACGAAGTAGCGCGTCTCTTCGGCGCCCTCGGGTGCCTGAATCTCGGTCAGCGACTCAAGCTCGAAGCCGATCTGCTGGAGCAGGGCGATCATCTCCCCGTGTGGGAGCAGGAATGAGACTTCCTCCTCGTTGGGCCATTCAAGCCGGTGCATCCCGAACTGTGGTCGCATTAGCTGAGGCCCGACGGCATCCTCTACTTCATCGAGCTCAGTCTCTTTCGCGCAGAGCATCACGAGCGGGCTATTTCCAAGGAAGATCAATCGCCCGCCCGGTCGCAGCAGCCGGTAGGCCTCGGCCAGCCAAGCCTGCGGCTCGCACCAGATCGCTGCCCCGTATTCGGAGAAGGCAAAGTCGAAGCTCTCGTCAGGCAGTGGAACGTTCTCGGCGCTGGCGTGGATCAGCGGGAATTGGAGCCCATGCTCGCTCTGGAACATCGCCGCCGTTTCGAGCTGCCGCTCGCTCAGGTCAATCCCGACCGGCCGCGCCCCAAGCCGCGCCAGCCAAGCCGACCAGTAAGCGGTGCCGCAACCCAGCTCAATCGCGTCCAAGCCATCAACGTCAGGCAGCAGCTTCAGCTCGCTCTCCGGCAGCTCAAACATCCCCCAAGTCGGCTCCGAACTAGCCCAGTTCCGCCGCCCACCCTCAACCCAGTTCGGCGCATCAGCATTCCAACCACTGCGATTACGCAGCTCATGCTCCCGCAGCCGATCAACGTCAAGTTCATCCATAAACCGAGCCTATCCCAGCACCCGCGCCAAGCGGTCCGTCGGCGCCGCGGCCGAGGAATTCCGTGAAAGCCAGCCCGGAGGGCGCTTTCACGCCTCGGCGCGGCGACCGGCGAACCGCTTGAGCCACAGGCGAGAGAGCGAGAGAGTGTTAGCCGAGCGAGCTGCCGTACTGGCGCTCGTAATACTCGCGGTAGTCACCGGAGCGAATCGGCTCCCACCACCAAGCATTCTCTTGGTACCAGGCAACCGTTTCGGCAAGGCCCTCTTCAAACCGAACCTTCGCCTCCCAGCCAAGCGCCTTCACTTTCTCCGAGCCAAGCGAGTAGCGGCGATCATGGCCGGGGCGGTCGTCTACATAGGTCAGCAGCGACTTGTCGGCGCCGGTCAGCGCGATGATCCGCTCGACTACCTCAAGGTTGACGCACTCGTCGGGCCCGCCGACGTTGTAAACCTCGCCGCTGGCTCCGTGGGCGAGCACGTGGCCGATGCCCGCGCAGAAGTCGCTCACGTGGAGCCAGTTGCGCACCTGCTGGCCGTCGCCGTAGACCGGCAGCGGGTCGCCGTGGATCGCGTTGAGGATCATCAGCGGGATCAGCTTCTCCGGGTACTGGTAGGGGCCGTAGTTGTTTGAGCCGCGGCAGATCACCGTTTCTAGACCGAAGGTGCGGCTGTAGGACTGGACGAGCAGGTCGGCGCCGGTCTTCGTTGCGCTGTAAGGCGATGACGGTTCGAGCGGGCTCTCTTCGGTGAACGAACCGGATTCGATCGATCCGTAAACCTCGTCAGTTGACACTTGGAGGTAGCGGAGCGAATGCTCACGCGCAGCTTCGAGTAGTACGAATGTTCCAAGCGCGTGCGTGCGGACGAAGGCGTCGGGTTCGGATATTGAGCGGTCAACGTGCGTTTCGGCCGCGAAGTTGACGACCGCGTC
>WLNV01000070.1 GCA_009699615.1 Actinomycetota bacterium | reverse complement strand
TCGAAGCGCTGCTGCGCGAGTTCTCGGGCGCCGAAGTGCCGCTCGGACTGCTCGACATCGGCTTCTACCGCGACGACCTCGGCACCAGGCCGGAGGCACCGCAGGTCTACTCGACCGAGATCGACTTCCCAATTGACGGTGCAACGGTCGTCATCGTCGATGACGTTCTCTACACAGGGCGAACCGTTCGCGCGGCAATCGAGGCGCTCTTCGCCTACGGCCGGCCGGCCCGCGTTCAGCTTGCCGTTCTGGTCGACCGCGGTCACCGCGAACTCCCGATCCGGCCCGATTACGTAGGCAAGAACCTGCCGACTGCAGAGGGCGAACGCGTCTTCGTCCAGCTAACGGAGACAGACGGTTCCGATTGCGTTGTGATCGGCGAGTCTGCTGCGCTGAGTGAGGAGTCGGCATGAAGCACCTGCTGAGCATCGAGGACGTCAGTCGCGAGGACATCGAGCGGATCTGCGCGCGGGCCGGCGCCTTCGCCGAGAACCAGCAGCGTGAGATCAAGAAGGTCCCTGCGCTGCGCGGCAGGACGGTCCTCAATCTCTTCTACGAGGCGAGCACACGGACGCGCAGCTCATTCGAGCTTGCCGCCAAGAGGCTCAGCGCCGATGTTGTCAACTTCAGTGCCTCGGGTTCATCGACCGAGAAGGGCGAGTCACTCAAAGATACCGTCCAAACACTCAGCGCTCACCGCCCGGACGCCATTGTGGTTCGCTGCCCCTGGGCAGGCGCCCCGGCGCTTGTGGCCGAGTGGACCGACGCCGCAATCATCAACGCCGGCGACGGCAAGCACGAACACCCAACCCAGGCGCTGCTCGACATCTACACGCTTAATCGTCGGCTAGGTTCGCTTGACGGCGTCAAGATCTGGATTGTCGGCGACGTGCTCCATTCGCGCGTCGCCCGCTCAAACATTCTCGGCTTCCAAAAGATGGGCGCGCAGGTGACCATCGCCGGCCCGCCGACGCTGCTCCCACGCGACATCGAGGCGATGGGCGTCGAGGTTCGCTATTCGCTTGACGACCTGCACGAAGCCGATGTTGTCTACGCGCTGCGGATGCAGAACGAACGGATGCAGCAGGCCTACCTGCCGAGTATGCGCGAATACGCCTCGCTCTTCCAGATCGACGCGCGCAGGCTCGGCGCTCGCTCTCTGCTGATGCACCCAGGGCCGGTGAATCGTGGAGTCGAGCTCTCCGACGAGGTCGTCGACTGTGCCCAGTCACTGATCCTCGAGCAGGTTGCTGCCGGTGTCGTTGTGCGGATGGCAGTTCTCTTCGAGCTACTTGCCGCCTCACGGGCCTTTGATCCGGTGCCGGAGCACCAGTCCGCGTGACCCGCCGCAGAGAACAGCTGTTGGTCCGTGGAACGGCTGCCGAGGCGGACCTGATGATCAGCGGCGCGCACCTGATCGACCCGCGCGCGGGAATCGACGGAGTCTTCGACGTGATTGTCAGCGATGGTCAGCTCGCTGAGATAGGCGCCTCCGGCACGCTCACCGCCGGCCCTGACGCAGAGAAGATTGACGGAACCGGTTGTCACCTCTTCCCGGCCTTCGTCGATCCGCACATTCACCTCCGGACACCTGGTCACGAGCACAAGGAAGACATCGAGACGGGGACGCGCTCAGCCGCCGCCGGCGGGTTCTGCGCCGTGCTGGCAATGCCGAACACCGATCCGGTCGTCGATTCCGCTTCGGTGTTGCGTTCGCTGCGCGACGCCGCCCGCCGCGAGGCGCGCGTGCCTGTCGGCTTCCTCGCCGCAATAACCGTTGGCTTGGATGGGCAGGAGCTAACCGCGATGTCGGAGCTTCGCGCCGCCGGGGCGGCCGGCTTCACAGACGACGGAATGCCGGTCGAGTCGGCAGGGATGCTGCGCAAGGCGCTCCAGTACCAGCAGATGTCGGGTGGCGTCCTGGCGCTGCACGAGGAAGACCCTTCGCTCTCTGCCGGTGGCTCAATGAACGAGGGCGCCGTCAGCGCCGTGCTTGGAATCGGTGGAATTCCGAGCACCAGCGAATCGACGATGGTCGCGCGCGACGCCGCGTTGGCCGGATATGAGGGCGGAACAGTCCACATGCAGCACCTAAGTTGCGCCGAGTCGGTCGAAGCGATCCGCGAGGCGAAACGGCTCGGTTACAACGTGACGACCGAAGTCAGCCCGCACCACCTCTGCTTCACGGAGGAAGAAGTGCGCACGCTTGACACGCGGATGAAGATGAACCCGCCGCTGCGGACCGAGGCCGACCGCCAAGCCCTAATCGCTGGTTTGATCGACGGCACGATCGACTGCATCGCCACCGACCATGCGCCGCACAGCGCGCATGAAAAGGAAGTCCCGTTCGAGCAGGCGCCGATGGGGACGACAGGGCTCGAGAGTTCGTTCGCGGCCTGTTACACCGAGCTAGTTCGCAGCGGCCGGATGAGCATCGAGATGTTGATCGAGAAGATGACATGCGGCGGCGCGATCTTCGGGCTTCAGATCCCGCAGATGACAATCGGAGAGAGCGCGAATCTTGTGCTCGTCGATCTTGAACAGCAATGGCAAGTCGGCGAAGGCGGCTACGAAAGCCGCTCCGAGAATTGCGCCTTTGGCGGGCGCTCGCTCTACGGCCGCGTCCTTCTCACGGTGGCAGATGGCGCCGTTGCCTACCGGCAGCGCAGCTTCGCAGTCACCGCCGCCCCGGAGCTTGACGAGGCCCCGAAGTGAAGGTCGCTCGGCTCGAAGCCGGTCGCGCCGCCTTGCTTGTTGTCGACATTCAAGAGGCCTTCCGCGACGTGATCCCTGAGGCCGAAGCACTGATCGCTCGAACTGAGATCCTCGCGCGCGCAGCGACCCTGCTTGAGTTGCCGATCATCGTCAGCGAGCAGTATCCGAAGGGGTTGGGGAGGACCGTTACTGAGTTGGGCGACGCACTCGCCGGAGCGGTCGTACTCGAGAAAACATCCTTCTCCGCTGCCGGTGCCGAAGGCTTCACGTTGAGCGGCCGTGACCAGGTGATTGTCTGCGGCATCGAAACCCACATCTGTGTCGCACAGAGCGTGCTCGATCTACTTGCCACCGACGCTGAGGTTTGGCTTGCTTGCGACGCGCTTGGCTCGCGCAGCGCAGACGACCGCGCGCTTGCGATCCAGCGGCTCTCGCTGGCCGGTGCCGTGCCGTCGCGTACCGAATCAATCTGCTTCGAGCTGCTCAAAGACGCAAAGAATCCACACTTCAAAGAGATCCAGGGGTTAATCAAGTGAGCGCAGATGGCTTCGTCCTGCTTGAGGACGGCACACGTTTCGAAGGCAAGCTATGCGGGGCATCAAGCGGCTCGGTCGGTGAGGTCGTATTCACGACCGCGATGGGCGGTTATCAGGAGTCGGTAACAGACCCGTCGTTTGCAGGCCAAGTTCTGACTTTTACGGTGCCGCACGTCGGCAATTACGGCGTCAGCGAACAGGCGATGGAAAGCGACCGAATCCACGTTCGCGGCGTCGTGATGCGAGCCGCCGACAACTCGGCCGACGCGCCAACCGCCGACCAAGGTTGGCTCGATTGGCTCGAGGCGAGCGAGATTCCGGCGATCACCGAAGTCGATACACGCGCACTGGTGCGTCACCTGCGCAGCCGCGGCGCAATGCGCGGTGGAATCTTCGCCAGCGCCGACGCGAGCAGTGCTGCCGCGATGATCGAATCCGAGCCGCCAATGGACGGCCAGAACCTCGCTGCCGAGGTGGGTCCGAAGCAGATGATCCGTCACGGCGAAGGCAACACTGGGCCACACGTCGCCGCGATCGATACGGGGATCAAGATTTCGATCGTGCGCCAGCTCGTCGAGCGAGGAGTGCGACTGGACCTCCATCCGTGCAACGTCAGCGCCGAGGATCTGCTCGCAGACGATCCCGACGCAGTCTTCCTCGCGAACGGCCCAGGCGACCCGGCGGCGCTCGACGGTGTGGTCGAGACTGTCCGCGGCGTGCTCGGAAAGAAGCCGGTCTTCGGTATCTGCCTCGGCCATCAGCTCTGCTGCCGCGCTCTCGGCCTTGAGACCTTCAAGCTTCCGTTCGGCCACCGCGGCGTAAACCACCCCGTCAAGGACCTGCGCACAGGAAAGATCGAGATCACTTCTCAGAACCACGGCTTCGCGGTTGCCGCGCCCGATGGGGGCTTACGCGTAGAGAACGACGAGCCGATCCGTTGGGAGACAGACTTCGGCGCCGCCGAACTGAGCCATGTGAACCTTTACGACCGCACCGTGGAGGGGCTGACGCTGCTCGATGTGCCCGGCTCGACCGTCCAGTACCACCCGGAGGCGGGCCCTGGCCCGCATGACGCGCGTCACCTCTTCGACGAGTTCGTCGAACGGATCACAAAGGCTGCCGCCTGATGCCGCGGCGCGATGACATTCAGAAGATTCTCGTGATCGGCTCCGGGCCGATCGTGATTGGCCAAGCTGCCGAATTCGACTACTCCGGAGTGCAGGCCTGCAAAGTGCTGCGTGAGGAGGGATACGAGATCGTCCTCGTCAACTCCAACCCGGCGACGATCATGACCGACCCTGAGTTCGCTGACGCTACCTACGTCGAGCCGCTGCTGCCTGGGCCGGTCGCTGCTGTGATTGAGAAGGAGCGCCCCGACGCGTTGCTGCCGACGCTTGGCGGCCAAACGGCTCTGAACCTCGCCAAGGCGCTCGCTGAAGACGGCACGCTGGAACGGTTCGGCGTCGAGCTGATCGGCGCCGACTACGAAGCAATCGACCGCGCGGAGGACCGTGAGCGCTTCGCCGAAACGATGGCCGAAGCGGGGCTGAAGATGCCCCGCAGCGCAATAGCCACGACGCTTGACCAGGCGATCGAGGCACTCGGCGATATTGGCCTGCCGGCGATCGTTCGGCCTGCGTTCACCCTGGGTGGTCGCGGGGGAGGGATCGCGCGCGACGAAGCCGAGTACCGCGCGATCGTTGCCCGCGGGATCGAGGCTTCGCCGATCGGGCAGGTTCTTCTCGATCAGTCGGTGCTCGGGTGGGGCGAGTTTGAGCTCGAGGTGATGCGCGATCGTGAGGACAACTGCGTGATCGTCTGCTCGATCGAAAACATCGACCCGATGGGCGTTCACACCGGCGATTCGTTGACCGTTGCGCCGCAACAGACGCTGACCGACTCGCTCTATCAGCAGCTTCGCGACCAGGCATTGATTGTGATCCGTGCCGTTGGAGTCGAGACGGGCGGGTCCAACGTTCAGTTTGCCGTCAATCCGGCGACCGAAGAGATTCTCGTGATCGAGATGAATCCTCGCGTCTCTCGCTCTTCGGCGCTTGCCTCAAAGGCGACCGGGTTCCCGATCGCCAAGATTGCTGCGCGGCTGGCAGTTGGGTACACGCTCGACGAGATCCCGAACGACATCACGCAAGTCACTCCGGCCAGCTTTGAACCGACGATCGACTACGTCGTCGTCAAGTGGCCACGTTTCGCATTCGAGAAGTTCCCCGGCGCCGACCCGCGCCTCTCGACGCACATGAAGAGCGTTGGCGAAGTTATGGCCTTTGGAAGGACCTTCCAGCAAGCGTTTGCGAAGGCGATGCGCAGCCGCGAACTCGACAGCCACGCCAAGCTCGACGGGCTGGGCGTTGATGACCTGATTGCCGCGCTAACCCCGGCCGGCGCTGAGCGCTATGACTTCATGCTCGAGGCCTTCCGGCAGGGAGCGACACTCGAACAGGTTCACGAGGCCTGTCTCGTCGACATGTGGTTCCTGCGTCAGCTGCAGCATCTAGCGCTCGAGCCCGAGGCTCCATTTGCGGGCGAGCGCGTCTACCGGTCGGTCGACACCTGCGCCGCCGAGTTCGAGGCGCGCACTCCCTACTACTACTCCGGCTGGGAACAGCAGGCCGAAGGCGAAGTAGAGCGCGGCGATAACGCGTCGGTGATGATTCTCGGCGCCGGGCCGAACCGGATCGGGCAGGGGATCGAATTCGACTACTGCTGCGTCCATGCTGCGATGACGGTTCGCGCGAGCGGCCGCGACGCGGTGATGGTCAACTGCAACCCGGAGACGGTTTCCACCGACTACGACACTTCCGATCGTCTCTACTTCGAACCGTTGACGCTGGAAGACGTGCTCGCTGTCGCCGAGATCGAGCAGCCCGAAGGGGTGATCGTCCAGTTCGGCGGCCAGACGCCCCTGAAGCTCGCTGAGGGGCTGGTGGAAGCGGGTATCAACGTCCTCGGCACCAGCGTTGACGCGATCGACCTTGCCGAGGACCGCGGCCGCTTTGGGGGACTGCTCGAGCGGCTCGGCTATCAGGCTCCTCCTTACGCGGAAGCTCACTCGGTCGAGCAGGCGCTCAGCGTCTCCGATGAGGTTGGCTTCCCGCTACTCGTCCGGCCAAGCTACGTGCTCGGCGGCCGTGCGATGGAGATCGTCTACTCGCAGGACGATCTCAAGGATTACCTCTCGCGCCATGTGCGCGAAGACGGCCGGGCGATCTACCTCGACCGCTTCCTCGAGAATGCGATTGAGGTCGATGTTGACGCCCTCTGTGACGGGAACAGCGTCTGGATTGGCGGCATCATGCAACACGTCGAAGAGGCTGGAATCCACTCCGGCGACAGTGCCTGCGTGCTGCCACCACATTCGTTGGGACCCGAGATGATGTCCGCTATCAGGGCCCAAAGCGAAGGCATCGCGCTGGCACTCGGCGTCGTTGGGCTCTGCAACATCCAGTTCGCGGTCTACGGAGCTGAGCTCTACGTGATTGAGGCCAACCCGCGCGCGTCGCGGACCGTGCCGTTTGTCAGCAAGGCAATAGGGCTGCCGCTCGCGAAGCTGGCTTGCCGGCTGATGCTTGGCGAGACGATCGAGCAGCTAGAGCTTCCGGCCGATCCGATGGGGCACGACCACGTATCGGTCAAGGAGGCTGTGATGCCGTTCGACCGCTTCGATGGCGCCGACGCTCTGCTCGGGCCGGAGATGCGCTCAACCGGCGAAGTAATGGGGGTCGCGCGCGACTTCCCGACCGCGTTCGCGAAGGCGCAGGCCGCTGCTGGCGCGGCGCTCCCGGACGGCGGAACGGCATTCATAACCGTCACCGACTCGGACAAGCCTGGCGCGGTTGCGATTGCGCAGACGCTCCACGACCTGGGTTTCAAGATCGTCGCCACCCGAGGCACGCGCGAGGCGCTCGAGCGGATGGGTGTACCCGCGACCGAACTAATGAAGGTTGGAGAGGGGTCGCCGAACGTTGTCGACATGATCGAAAGCGGCGAGGTGACCTTGGTTGTAAACACGCCGACAGGTTCCGGCGCGCGGACCGACGGCTGGGAGATCCGTCGCTCAGCAGTTGCCCGCAGCGTTCCCTGCTTGACCACCCTGGCTGGAGGCCTTGCAGCCGTTCGGGCGATCTCTTCGGCGCGAAACGGGGAGGCAGAAGTGCTCTCCTTGCAGGAGATTCACCGAGGGCTCTATTCGGTTGAGGCCGAGGCGTGAGCACC
>WLNV01000007.1 GCA_009699615.1 Actinomycetota bacterium | reverse complement strand
GCCCTAGCTCGCCGCGACCAGCTCGCCGTCGGACTCATCAAAGTCGACGCTGCGCGTCGTGGCAACTGTGTAGATCGCGATTGCGAGGTAGAGCCACGGTCCTACATCGGGAACGAAGACGCCGACCACAATCGCGACTACGTACAGCAGCACTCCCGGGTTGAGGCGGCGCGTCAGCCGTGTGAGGTCGTCGCGGTCAATCTCTGGCCGGATCAGATGATCTTTCGTGCAGACGTTCCAGAGCCAGGTCAGCAGCAGCCGGCAGAGCAGCAGAGAGAGGCCGTAGAAGACGACCGCTACTTCGCCGCCCGGCCCGGTCTGAGTTAAGTCCTGCGCCATGACGGCTGTGGGGAACGGCAGGAATGCGATCGCCATCAGCAGCAGCAGGTTGACGCGCATCACGCTCGGGTTGATTGCCCGCAGGCAGAAGAAGATCGTGTGGTGCGCGAACCAGAAGCCACCGATAGTCAGGAAGCTGATCACGTAAGCCAAATACGAGGGCCAGAGATCGACCAACTTTTCGAGCAGCCCATCGCCGCCAGCCAGCGGAACGGCGATCCCCAGCACGATCACCGTGATCGCAATCGCGATCACGCCATCGCTGAACTGCTCTACGCGGGCGACCGCGAAGTGATTTAGCCGCTGACTGTTGAAGCGCGAACCGATAGCGCCATCATCACGATCGCAGCAGACGAACTGAAGTGGCCTTGCAGCCGACTAGTTCTCGAACTTCTTCGCTTCTTCGTCGACCTGCGCCTGGCTCGGGCCAGTGTCGCGCGGGCCAAAAGCGTTCCAGCCCATGAAGAGCGTGGCGATGCCTGTCCCGACAATCACCCAGATCGGCCAGAACATTCCCGCGCCGGTGACGGCCCAGATGACAGTGCAGACGATCCAAATCAGAACGAATCCACCGAACGTGCGCCAGAACGCCGACTGCGCCTTGAGCCGTTGTTCTGCTGCTTTGTGAGCGTGATCTGCTTGTTCAGCCATAAGCCAAGACTACACCGCTTCGGCGCGGATCGACAACAAATGCACCCTGCACATAGCGAGGGCCGGCCATCAGGCCGGCCCTCGCCGTGCAGAACTGTTACTTGAGCGGCTAGGACAGAACCTTGGCCTTCGCTGCTTCGTAGTCGGCGTCGCTGAGCGAACCGGCCTTGTGCAGCTCGGCGAGCTTTGCGAGCTCATCGGCGGTTGAGCCTGCGCCTGCCGTCTGGCGCACGTATGAATCCATCTGCTTCTGGGCCTCGGCCTGAGCTGCGATTGCGCGGTCGCGCATTCCGCCGCCACGAGCGATCAGGTAAACGAGCGCCGTGAGGAACGGGATGAATACGAGGAACAGGACCCATACGGCCTTCCACCAGCCGGAAAGCTCATGGTCGCGGAAGAGGTCGGTCAGGATGAAGATCAGGATCCAGATCCAGATGATGAAGAAGAAGATTTCGATGACGAGCAGTAGCGCGTCCCCTGACCCGAATGAGGCGATAGGCATATATGAATTCCTTTGGCGATTGATTGATTTGCTTGTCGGTCCAGTCAACCACATGAACGCTTGATGAGGCACTACCCTCACTAGCTGTGGTCAAGAAGATTGAACAGCTACGCAGCGACGCTGGAGAGAAGGTCGAGCGGCTGCGCGATGAAACCGGCGAGAAGGTTGACCGCCTCAAGGCCGAAACCGGAGAGAAGGTCGAGCGGCTCAAGACTGAGGCTGGCGAGACCGTCGACCGCCTGCGCGAAGAGGCCTCGGCCCTAGCGGCGCGCGTCAAGCCCCGCTTTCGCGGCGTAATCCATTACTACTCGTTCTGGATCGCGTTAGCGCTTGGGATCGTGCTCGTAGCGCTGGCCAACGGCGAGCGTCAGACGATCGCGATGATCATCTACGCGGCCGGGATCTGCGGCCTCTTCGGCATCAGCGCGCTCTACCACCGCCACAACTGGAAGCTCGAGCGTTCGCGGGCCTGGATGCGCCGGCTCGACCATTCGATGATCTTCGTCTTCATTGCCGCCTCAATCACCCCATTCGCCCTGCTGATCCTGCAGGGCACACTTGCTGTGACGATCCTCGCTATCGCTTGGGGCGGCGCGGCGCTCGGCGTCTTGCTGACGCTGCTGTGGGTCAACGCGCCCAAGTGGCTCAGCGTGGCCGTCTACGTGACGCTCGGCTGGGTTGGAATCCTTGCCGTCCCGCAGATCTTCGACGCGCTCGGTTGGGCCGCTCTAGCCGGGCTGGCGCTCGGCGGCATCCTCTACACCGCCGGCGGGATCATCTACGCGATCGGCCGCCCCGACCCTGCGCCGGAAACCTTCGGTTACCACGAGATCTTCCACTCGCTGGTAACCGGCGCGGCCAGCGCGCACTACGCCGTGATCGTGCTGCTCGTACTGCCGTTCGCCAGCTAACCGGCGCGCGCTACTTGGTGACGGTGATCTTCTGCTGGTTGCCCGGGTGGAGCGTGCAGAAGATCACGTACTTGCCGACCTTCGTGAACTTGTGGCTGAAGCTGTAGTTGACCGCACGCCTGCTCGAACCGAAGATCCCCACGCCCCTTGGCGCGCTGTTAAGCGTGACGGTGTGGAAGTCAGCATTCGCGTTGTCCCACGTCCACTTGATCGTCCCGTTGCGCTTGATCTTGATCGTCGGCGGTGTGAAGCCTTGGTCGTAGACCATTGCGGCCGTCGTCTTTGGCTTCGCCGCGGCGGCGTGGCCCGTCGCCGGGCCCGCACCTGCGGGTCCGGCGACGGCCAATGCGCCGAGCGCTGCGAACAGCGCGATTGAGCTTGCGGCTTTTACCACGGTGCCTTCGGTGTCTTGATCTTCGAGTTCCAGAGCGTCCAGTTCCCATCGCCAGCCTTCGGGAAGTGGAACCGACCGCCGAAGCTCGCCGATACCGGCTGAGCGATCGTCTCGCCCGGTGCCCCTGAGATCGCAAGCGCCAGCGCCCAGTTGACAGCTTTGTCCTGAGCTGCCCCATTGAACGTGTTTACTGGGCCGGCAGCGCCGACAGGGTTACAGGTCGGGAACGCAACCGTCGTGAACTCAGGCGTATTTTCGACGCCCGCGCTCAGCTTGTTGTCTGAGAAGCAGTTACCCGAACCGGAACCGTCATAGGCGAGGTCGCGACCGTTGAGGTCCTTGCCACCGTTACCCATGATGTTGCCGGTTACTCGGTTGTCCTTCAGCTTCCACGGCTCTGCGCCGACTGGCTGCGAGTGGTCGTAGCCGGTACCTGAGTGGTCCATCGTCAGCTGCTCGATGAGGCCGATTCCTGCACCCCAGTTGCCGAATACGCGGTTGTTGGAGACGGTCTGGTTGCGACCGCCGAAGAGCAGCAGGCCAATTCCGACCGGGTATGGAATTCCGCCTGTACCGGGCGTGACCTTCGGGAAGGCTGAACCGCGGTAGTAGTTGTAGTTGTTCCAGTAGATGTCGTTGTCGGCGATGACGTTGTCTTCTTCCGGCGGGTAGAGCTCCGAGGTCAGAGCGTTCGGAACGACGCCTGTGCCGTTGTTGAAGAAGGCCGACTTCGTGATCGTCACGTAACGCATGTTGGTACCTGACCAACCGAGCACGTTGCCCCACGAGCTGATGTTCTTGACGATCGTGCGCTTCTTCTTGACCTGAACCGGAGTCTGGCCGATGTAGAAGCCAGCGTCGGTGTTGTAGTAGGCCTCGTCGTTGGTCATCGTGCCGCCGATCGAGTTGAAGGCGTAGAGACCGTACGAGTTGTCGCCGGTCTTCGGGCCACCGTTAGCGCGCAGGCGGTCCATCACGTAGCCGTTGACGTTGACTGCGAAGAAACCGTTGCTGAAGTAATTCTTCGCGGTCATGCCCTGGAGCGTGACGTCGTTTGCAGCGTTGATGATCACGCCATTGAGCTTGCCTGCAGCGTCGATAACAACCTTCGAAGGATCCTTGACGTTGCCGACCAGCTTGATCCGGTTCTTGGCTGCGCCTTCAATCTGGACCGACTGCGTCGTCGTGGCGGCCTCCTTGTAGACACCGTCACAGATCTTGATCGTGTCGCCGGAGCGGGCTGCCTTGACGGCGGCCTGGATCGTCTTGTACTTGCCGCCCTTCTTGCAGACCTTGAGCGTCGCCGAGCCACCTGGGCGAGGAGACGGCTTACCTGGGTTGCCAGGCAGCGGGTAGTCGGCTGCGCTTGCAAGCGCGGGCAACATGATCGCCGCTACTCCGGCAAGTGCGACGGTACGGATCAGGGTCTTCATCTAGTTCTCTCCTCCAGAATTTGGCCAGTGGTTACCGACCGGTGGGCATTGTTACACAGATTGTTTACGGCGTGACGAGGTAGAAACCGGCCATCCCGTTGTCTTGATGCGACATTACGTGGCAGTGGTAGAGCCAGCGGCCCGGATTGTCCTCTGCGAAGCGGACTGTAATCGTCTCGGCAGGGCCGACTGTCTGATTGTCGGACGAGACGCTGCCGCTGTCTTTACGCCAGCGGTGACCGTGGATGTGGAAGTCGTGGAAGGCATCGTCCATGCCGAATGCATGGATAGCGACCTGCTGCCCGACCTTGGCCTCAATCGTCGGCGTATTACCGGCGTAGGCACGGCCGTTGATGCACTGGAAGACGCGCTTGAGGCCCGTTGTCGGTGGTGCCAGCGAGTGAAGGAAGAGCATTTTCTCGACGTCGGCCCGCGGCCCGTCCTTGGGGTGGACGATGATTCCGCCGAAGAGTCCGCGCATCGAGTTGAGCGTGTGGTTGGGCCCATGGTCGTGATACGGCCAAGCGCCGACCGACTCGGGGACTGCTTCCCAGGTGTAAGTGAACTCCTCGCCCGGCCCGATGTAGCCTCCTGCGCGCGTGAAGTCGCCCATGTAGGCGCCGTCATACTCGGGCGTGTAGCGAACTCCGTGCGGGTGCATCGTGATTGCCTGGGCGTACTTGTCGGGTAGTCCGTTGCGGACGTGAACGCGGAGCACGTCGCCAACTTCGCATTCCAGCGTCGGCCCAGGGATCGCGGCCGGCCCAGCGGGGCCCGCGAAACCTTCGGTCATCAGCTGATAGACGAAGGCTCGGAAAACGCTGGGGCCGGCAATCGGCGTGCCGTGCCAGTAGTCGCGGCGGGGACGCGTGGGGACGATGTCCCAGAGCGGAGCCGTCGCTTCGATCCAATACTCGACGACCTTTCCGCCCGGCTGCGGTTGCGGAGTTTCGAACTTCAGTTGATCGACGGCGCTGGCGCCGGGTGTGGCTGCGGCGATCTTCGACTGCGCGCCAGCAGGCTTCTTGACACGGGCAGCAGCGGCGTCGGCCTTGGCCGCGTCGCCAGCCTTCTCGACGAGGATGTTCTGCCCGCCGATCGAGCAGAGGAAGGCTCCTGCACCGGCGGCGAGGAAGCCGCGACGCCCAACGCTTAGTCCACCGTCGGGGTTGCCTTGCGGCTCAGGATTCGACACAGCGCCAGAGAGTACTGAGCCGCGGCGAAGAACGCGCCGGTTGACGCGCCACGATCGCCGAGCTCGCGTAGGAGGCCGCTTAGGCGGTCACGTTGCGACTGTCAAGATGGCCGCCGACCTTGCGCTTTACGCGCTGGAGGGCGTTGTCAACCGTTTTCGTGTCGCAGTCGACGATTCCGCCGATCTCCTCGTACGAGCGCCCATCGAGGTAGAGCGCGAGTACGCGCGCTTCCAGTTCAGAGAGCGTTGAGGAGAGACAGTCGACGAGCGAGCGCAGCTCCTCCGACGAGATCACCTGGTTGGCGGGGTCGTGGACGGTTGAGCCGGGAAGCATCTCTTCCAGAGTCGACTCGCCTTCGCTGGCACCGGCCGGCGTAGTCGCGAACGAGACGTACTGGTTGAGCGGCACGTGCTTGTTGCGAGTCGCCGTCTTGACGGCCGTAATGATCTGCCGCGTTATGCAGAGCTCGGCGAAGTTGCGGAAGCTCGACTGGCGATCGGTGCGGTAGTCGCGGATCGCCTTGTACAAGCCGACCAGCCCCTCCTGCATCAGATCGTCGCTGTCACCACCGGCGATGAAGTAGGACGACGCTTTCAGACGGACGAATCCGTGGTAGCGGCGGACCAGCCGATCGTAAGCGGCTGGGTCCCCCTGCTTTGCGAGGGCGATTAGGTACCCATCATCGACCTTTAGCTGAGCGTGAGATGAAGCGGAAATTCGGGCCACGAGCAATCCTTTCTCCCCTAGTTCCCTAGGGAAAAGTCGGACGAGCTCAGTGGCGCACTCCTCCCCTGGCGCCAACTGCGAACGTTAAATATGTCTTATTCCTCACCCTGAGGTAGAGCCTCAAGTCCGAGAGTTATTTCACAGTTATGGAACCCTGTCAAGGCGCGCAGCAAATTGATCCTCAAATATGGCGAGAAACTCAATACTTATCGAGCTATTTCGGCATGACAAAATTGCGGCCGCGAGCGCAGCCGTGGAGTTATTCAGCCCAAGGAGGGCACGGAATGGCCTTCGCGCTGCGGCGCTGACTAGGCGCGCTGCTGGAGGATGCCGTACATCAACGCCGATGCCGCAGCGCTCGCATTGAGCGAGTCGAGCTGGCCGAGCATCGGCAGTTTGATCAACGCGTCACAACAGCTCGCGACGCGCGGCCGCAGCCCGCTCCCCTCCGACCCCAGCACCAGCACAACGCCGCCGCGGTAGTCGGGAGTTAGGTAGTCGGTCGCTTCGTCGCCGCTGTCGGCCCCGTAGCACCAGGCGCCGGCTCGCTTCGCGTCCTCGAGGAAGTCCGAAAGGTTGTTGACCTTGGCTATAGAGAGCCATTCAACAGCCCCGGCCGAGGCCTTGCAGACGGCCGGCGTTACGTGCGCCGCGCGGCGCTCGGTGATGATCACACCGGTCGCTCCAACGCACTCCGCAGTCCGGCAAATCGCGCCGAGGTTCTGAGGATCCTGCACTTCGTCGAGCGCGATGATCAGTGGGTCGGGCTTGGCAAGGAGTTCAGCGGCGCTTACGTAGTGGTAACCCTCGATTCGAGCGCAAACGCCCTGATTTCCGGGGCTCTCACAGATCTTGTCGATCTCTGCCGCGCTGACGCGCTTGATCTGGCTGGCCTTGTCGAGCCAGTCCTCGCGTGAGGCGCTGTCGGTCGCCCACAGCTCCTTGATCCGTCGCCGGTTGGCGCGCATCGCTTCGTGTACCGCATTGCGTCCGTAGATGATCACAGTGCCACGAGCTTCGCACCATCGTCGCCGTCGCGCACTTCCCAGCCGAGCAAAGCGAGTTGATCGCGCAGTGAATCGGCCAGTTCCCAGTCCTTCGCGGCGCGTGCCGACTCACGCGCGGCAAGGAGCTCAAGCGCAGCAGCGTCCGGCTCAGCAGCGTTGGCGTCGGGCGCCAACAGCGTCTCGAGCCCGAGCACAGTCAGCATCTGAACAAGATCGTCGTTGCCCGCGCCGGGATCGGCGGCGACAGCGGCGAGCCAGCCGTGCAGTGCCGCCAGCGCGCGCGGCGTGTTGAAGTCGTCGGCCAGCGCAGCAAAGAACTGCTCGCGGTGGACTGCAAGCTCTGGTGGAGAGTGGCCGTCGGAGAGCATCGAAGCGGCTGCGCGAATTCGGCGCGCGCTTGTCTGCGCCTGTTCAAGGCTCTGATCGGAGAAGAGCAGCGGCTGGCGGTAGTGGCCGGAGACGAAGAAGAGGACGAGCGCGTCGCGCCCCCAGCGCTCCAGGACTGTTGCCAAAGACTCAATGTTTCCAACGCTCTTGGCCATCTTCTCGCCGTCGAGCTGCAACATCCCGTTGTGCATCCAGATCCGCGCCAACTCCTGCCCGCGAGCCATCCTCGTCTGCGCGGCCTCGTTCTCGTGGTGCGGGAAGACGAGGTCGTTGCCGCCGCCGTGGATGTCGAAGTCAACGCCGAGGATCTCCTCGGCCATCGCAGAACACTCGATGTGCCAACCGGGGCGGCCGCGGCCCCACGGGGCGTCCCAAGAAGTGTCCTCGCCCGGCTTCTGGGCCTTCCAGAGCGCAAAGTCGAGCGGATCCTGCTTCAGCTCGGCCCCCTCCCCGCCTTCGCCTTGATCGAGCGCATCGAGCGAGCGGTGGGAGAGTTCGCCGTAAGCGGCGTCGGAACGGACGCGGAAGTAGACGTCGCCCTCGATCGCGTAGGCCGCGTCGCGGTCGATCAGTGCGCTGATCAGATCGATAATCGGACCGATCGTCTCAGTTGCGAGCGGTTCAGCATCGGGGCGACCGAGGCCGAGAGCGTCGGTGTCGGCGATATAGGCGGCGGCCATCTCGCTGGCCAGCAGCGCGCTCGGCTGCCGCGGCTCGGCGGCGTTCGCGGCGTCGTAGATCTTGTCGTTGACGTCGGTGATGTTTGCGACGAACGTGACCTCGTAGCCCTCGTGAACCAGGAACCGCTTCAGCAGCGAGTAGACGACGAACGGGCGCGCGTTGCCAACGTGAATCCGCCCGTAGACAGTTGGCCCGCAGGCGTAGATCGAAACCTTGCCGGGATCACGCGGCTCGAGCGCGACCAGCTCGGAGCGACGCGTGTCGTGGATTTGAATCGGGCGCACAGCGGCAATCTACGCCAGCAGCTACGACTGGCGCAGCGTGGCAACGGCGACTGCGCCGGCGCCCTCGCCTCGGCCAAAGGCGCCGATCTGTTCAGCGGTCGTCGCCTTGACGTTGACGCGCGAAGCTTCAATCCCCAGCGCGCCGGCGATCCGTTCGACGATCGCTTCCCGTTGCGGGCCGATCTTCGGCTGCTCGATGATCACGGTCGCATCGACGTTGACGACCTCAAAGCCGGCAGCAACGAGCATTCCGGCGACCTTGCTGAGCAGCCCTATTGAATCGGCGCCGCGCCAGCGCTCGTCGCTGTCGGGGAAGTGGGCGCCGATGTCGCCGAGCGCGGCAGCACCGAGCAGAGCATCGATCACGGCGTGAGTCAGAACGTCGGCGTCGGAGTGGCCGTCGAGGCCAAGCTCGGAGTCGAACTCGACGCCGCCGAGGATCAGCGGACGACCGGCAACCAGGCGGTGGGAATCGACGCCAAGGCCGGTCCGCGTCTCAGACACCCGAGACCCTCAATTCCGCTGATCCGGCGAGCAGCCGTTCGGCCAAGGCCAAGTCGGCCGCCGTCGTGACCTTGAAGTTTTCGCTCTCGCAGTGGACGAGCCGCACGCGGCCGCCATCGGCCTCAACCAACATCGCGTCATCGCTGGCAGCGGCGAGCTCCGCTTCGGAACGGCCCAAAGCGCTCTCCAGCGCCTCGCGGCGGAAGACCTGCGGCGTCTGCACAGCCCACAGCTCGGAGCGCGGCGGAGTTTCAAGCACTCCAACTCCGTCGGCCGACCGTTTGACCGTGTCCTTGACCGGCGCTGCGGCGATCGCGGCATCCCATCTGCCGTCCTGATCCAGCGCCGCGATGCAGGCCTCAATTAGCGCTGCAGTGACCAAGGGGCGCGCCGCGTCGTGAACCACGACCAGGTCAGCGCCCGGATCGGCCGCTGCGAGCGCGTTTAAGACCGACTGGGAGCGCGCAGCGCCTCCAGCAACACCAATAGCGCCCTGCGGCGCCTCAAAGCCTTCAGGGAGCGCCACGACGATCTGCTCGATCGCGGCGACCTGAGAGAGAGCATCGATGCTCCAATCGAGCATCGGCCTGCCGGCCAACGCGACGAACGCCTTGGGTCCCCCCGACCCAAGCCGTTCACCGCGTCCAGCGGCCACAACGAGCGCGACCGCAGTGGCCGGCATCGCAGAAGGCCGGTTAGGCCTTGACTCCAGCTGACTTGGCGAGCAGCCCGTCGAGGTGCTCCTCAGCCTGCTCCTCGTCCATGTCGAGCGCGTACATCAGCTCGGATGAGAGAATCTTCTTGGCCCGCGTGTACATCTGCTTCTCGCCGGTTGAGAGGCCCTTCTCGTGCTCGCGGATCGCCAGGTTGCGAACAACCTCGGTCAACTCGTAGATGTCGCCGGTCTTGATCTTGTCGCGGTTGTGCTTGAAGCGGCGGTTCCAGTTCTTCGGCATCTCCGAAACGTCGTCCTGAATTACCGCCAGAACCTTCTTGACTGTCTTCGGATCAATTACGCGCCGCAACCCTGCGATCGCTGCGTTCTCCGACGGAACCATCACCGTCATGTCGTTGTGGAGGATCTTGATCGTCAGGTAGACACGCTTCTCTCCAAGCATGTTGCGCGATTCCTTCTTCAGCACCTTGCCGGCGCCGTGGTGCGGATAGACGACGTTGTCGCCGCACTCAAACTCGATGTGCTCCAGAACGGGCATCTCGAGATCGTCAATTAGATCTTCACTTGTTTGCGTAATGATGTTCTCCTTACCTCAGCAGCGAGGGAGTCATTCCCAAGCCGCGCTATAAACCGATTAGGTACTTCAGCTCTGCATGTAGCGATCGACGAGGTTGATCTCCTGCAGACGGCGCAGGCCCTCGCGGATCTCCTTGGCACGCATTTCCCCCACTCCCTCGATGCTCTCGAGCTGCGCATCGCCAACGGCGAGCAGCTCCTCGAGTCCACCTGTGGCAGCGACGATGTTCGCGACGACCAACTTCGGCAGTCGCGGGATGAAACCGAGGATCCGGTAGCCGCGTGGCGATACCGGATGGTCGATCGTGTTGACCTTTCGGTCATAACCGAGCAGCTCGGCGAGGCGGCCGAAGTCGAGTAGATCCTGATGGTCAATTCGACCCAGCTGCTCAAGCGCAAGCGCGAAGTTGTCGTCGCTCTCGTCAACGAGGTAATCGTGGACCAGCGCGGCCTTGTCGGCGGCGGTTCCGTAGAGCGTCTCCTCGAGCTGCATCTCGATCAGACGCCCTTCGGCGCCAAGCTCGACGATGTAGCTCTCGATCTCGGCCGCCATCCGCGTGACCAGCTCGGAGCGCTGGAGCACCGTCAGCACGTCGTGCAACGTTGCGCCGCCCTCAAACTCGAGCGCCGTCAGCCTCGTTGAAACCTGATCGAGACGGAGGCGGTACTTGTCCAGCGTCGCGAGTGCCTGATTGGCCTTCGCAAGCACGGTCGGAATGTCTTCAAGGATGTACTTCGCGCCCTCGACGTAGAGCGAGACGATCTCGCGACGCTGTGAGATTGCGATGACGAGCGAATCGCTCTGCTTGCTTACGCGCTCGGCGGTTCGATGGCGGGTACCTGTCTCAAGCGAGAGAATCGTTGGATCGGGCAACAGCTGGACGTTGGCCATCGCGATCTTGGTCGCGTTGGCGTTGAGGATGATCGCGCCGTCCATCTTTGCGACTTGGTAGAGAAAGGCTGGCGAGTAATCGATGTCGAGGCGAATGCCGCCCGAGAACATGAAGCTGATCTCTTCAGGATCGCCGACTACGATCAGCGCGCCGGTGCGGGCGTGAACGACGTTGTCGATCCCTTCACGAAGCGCAGTGCCAGGCGCAACCATCTCCAGCGCACGGACGATACGCGTCTCTTGGCGTATAGCCGAGTCAGCTGAATCTCCCCCTGATTGACGCGCCATAGTGGCACATTCTACCAGAGCTGTTAACGCTTGGCGCTATGCCGCATTCCGTGCAGAAAGGGCCTCAGAGCCGATGTTTGGGAGCTTTAGAGCCTCGCGTAGGGTGCCGACACGCTGCGGCGTAATCAGTTCTGTGAGACCGAACTTCGCTGCCTCTTGCTCGCGTCGAAGATGGTGCGCGACGGAACGAAGCTCGCCGGTCAGGCCGATCTCGCCGAACGCGCAGAGCGGCTTCTCTCCGGGGCCCCTCAGCGCCGTTCCGCTGGCCGCGCTTGCGACCGCGAGCGCGATTGCAAGGTCGGCGCCGGGCTCATCAACACGAACGCCACCGACGACGTTGACAAAAACATCCGCACTGCCGGTCGAGACGCCTGCGTGGCGCGCGAGAACTGCGAGCACGAGCGCCAGCCTGTTGCGATCCACGCCGCTGCAGAGACGCCGCGGCGGAACCATCTCACTCGGACTGACGAGCGCTTGGACCTCGACCAGCAGCGGCCGTGAGCCTTCCATCGCCGCCAAGACAACGCTGCCGGGCGCGCGCGTCGCCTCGCTGACGAAACGCTCGCTGGCATCGAGCACCTCGACGAGCCCGCCATCGCGCATCTCGAAGACGCCGACGTCGTTGGTGGCACCGAAGCGATTCTTGATCGCGCGCAGCGTGCGGTACGTGCGTTCGCGCTCTCCGTCGAACTGCAAGACGCAATCGACTAGGTGCTCGAGAACACGCGGGCCAGCCAGCGAGCCTTCCTTTGTCACGTGACCGACAAGCATGATCGCCGTGTCGGTCCGTTTTGCAAGTTCGATCAGGCGCGACGCGACCTCGCGTACCTGGCCGACCGTGCCGGCCGCCCCCGACAGGTCGGCGGAGGCCAACGTCTGGACCGAGTCTACGACGCAGACGTCGGGCCGCTCGGACTCAATCACGGCAAGAACCGCGTCCAGATCGGTCTCAGCAAGTACTGGGATATCGAGCGCTCCGGGGGCTGCTCCAGCTTCCAGCCGCTCAGCGCGGAGCCGAATCTGTGCCGCCGATTCCTCTCCCGACACGTAGAGCGTGCTTCGCCCCGACGCGGCCATCAGCCCCAGCGCCATCGTGATCAAGGTCGACTTGCCGATTCCAGGCGCGCCGCCCAGAAGGACCATTGAGCCGGGCACGATTCCACCGCCGAGCAGGCGATCGAGTTCAGTAATCCCGGTCGCGAGCCGCGGAGTGCTGTCGCTTGCCAGCTCGCGCAGGACTACCGGGCCACCGGCGGCGCTGCGGGAACCGACCGGCCGCTGCCCGGCTCCCCGTGATGGCGCGCGCTCCTCGTCGAGCGTGTTCCATTCTTCGCACTGCGGGCATTGCCCATGCCACTTCGCTTCCTGGTGCGCGCAGGAGGAGCAGACGAAAACTGAAGCTGAACGGGCCACCACGCGAGATTAGGCGCCGGCGGGGACGGCTTCGCCCCTGTTCAGGAGTCTTGCGGCGCGCGTTCGCAAGCAGCGAACTCGGCGCCGTTATGGGCGCCGTCGCAGAACGGCTTCTTCTCCGAGAGGCCGCATCGACAGAGCGCGACCGGGCGGCCGGCTACGTCGTAGCGGTTGCCATCGGCGTCCTCGAGCACAACCGGGCCGGTCACCTTGTATGGCCCGTCATCACGGACCTTGATCACTACGGGCTCGTCGCTCACTGCGCGTCGTCGTCGCCATCGCCATCGGAGTGCTCAGCGGCCGGCTCGTCGGCCGACTCGGCGCCATCGCCATCTTCGCCGTGAGCCTCATCAGGCGCGCCGACGGCTGCCGGCACCTTGAGCGGCTCGATAACGGTCAGGATGACCTCTTCGTCGGAGCCCTCCGGCGCCACCTCCACAAGCACGGTGCCTCCCGGGGTCAGCTCAGAGCGGAGCACGAAGTCGGCCAGCGGATCCTCGATGTAGCGCTGGATTGCGCGGCGCAGCGGCCTCGCACCCATTGCAGGGTCCCAACCCTTCTCGACCAGCAGATCCTTGGCGTCTTCGGTCAGCTCCAACTGCAGCTCGCGCTCGGCCAGCGTTGCTCGGATCCGCACCAGCAGCAGCTCGACGATCGTCTTGATCTGGTCCTTCTGCAGCTTGTGGAAGACGATCACGTCGTCGATCCGGTTGAGAAACTCGGGGCGGAAGACCTTCTTCAGCTCGCCCATGATGCGGCCCTTCATGTCGTCGTAGCTAATCCCCGTCTCGTCCTCTGAGATCGAAAAACCAAGCGGCGTATTCTGCGCGATCTCCTGAGCGCCGATGTTCGACGTCATGATCACGATTGCGTGACGGAAGTCGACCGTGCGGCCCTGAGAGTCGGTCAGTCGACCGTCCTCGAGGATCTGCAAGAGGATATTGAAGACGTCAGGGTGTGCCTTCTCGATTTCGTCGAGCAGCAGCACGCAGTAAGGCTTGCGTCGTACGGCCTCGGTTAGCTGGCCGCCCTCGTCGTACCCGATGTAACCGGGAGGTGAGCCGACGAGCCGTGAGACAGCATGCTTCTCCATGTACTCGGACATGTCGATCCGCGTCATCGCGTCTTCATCGCCGAAGAGGAACTGGGCCAGCGTGCGCGCCAGCTCGGTCTTGCCAACGCCGGATGGGCCTAGGAAGATGAACGATCCAGTCGGGCGCTTTGGATCCTTGAGGCCCGCGCGTGAGCGGCGAATTGCCTTCGAGACGATCTCTACGGCGGCCTCTTGGCCGATGACGCGCTTGTGCAGCTCCTCTTCCATCCGGACGAGCCTGGCCGTCTCAGCTTCGGTCAGCTTGAAGACCGGGATGCCGGTCCACATCGAGACGATGTCGGCAATCTCTTCCTCACCGATGCTGGGCCGTGGGCCTTCGCCCTCGCCGCTGCGCCACTCGTCCTCGAGTTCGCGCTTCTTCTGCGTCAACTGACGTTCGTCGTCGCGCAATGCTGCCGCCTTCTCAAATTCCTGGTCTTCGATCGCGGTCTCTTTGTCGCGGCGTGTGCGCTCGATGTCGTCTTCAAGCTCGCGGTAGACGGGAGGTGCGGTCATCGTCTTGATCCGCATCCGCGACGCGGCCTCATCTACTAGATCGATCGCCTTGTCCGGAAGCTGGCGATCTGCGATGTAGCGGTCTGCGAGCTCGCAGGCGGCGCGCAGAGCCTCATCGGTGATTTCAACCTTGTGGTGCTCTTCGTAACGATCACGCAACCCTTCGAGGATCTGAACCGACTCCTCGATCGTTGGCTGTTCAACGACGATCTTCTGGAAGCGGCGTTCCAGCGCGCTGTCGCGCTCGAGGTACTTGCGGTACTCGTCGAGCGTCGTTGCGCCAATCGTCTGCAGCTCGCCACGGGCCAAAGCCGGCTTGAGGATTGAGGCGGCGTCGATTGCGCCCTCAGCGGCGCCGGCTCCAACGAGGTTGTGGATCTCGTCGATGAAGAGAATGATGTCGCCGCGCTGAGTGATCTCCTTCATCACTTTCTTCAGCCGTTCCTCGAACTCGCCGCGGTACTTCGAACCTGCGACGAGCGCTGCAAGGTCAAGCGTGTAGATCTGCTTGTCGGCGAGCAGAGGCGGAACGTCGGAGTTGATGATCCGCTGAGCAAGCCCCTCGACGACGGCTGTCTTGCCGACGCCCGGTTCGCCGATCAGGACCGGGTTGTTCTTCGTGCGACGCGAAAGGATCTGCATGATCCGCTCGATCTCGGTCTCACGGCCGACGACAGGATCAAGTTTGCCCTCCGAAGCAAGCCGCGTCAGGTTGCGACCGAACTGGTCGAGCAGTTTCGACGACTTCTTGCCTTCGCCGGAGCCGGAGCCGGTCGCGCTGCCGCTGCCTTGGCCGGAGCCGCCCTGACGACGACCTCCCGGACCCGAGAGCATGCGGATTACTTCGTTGCGAATCTTCTCCGAATCGGCGTCAAAGTCGAGCAGAATACGCGCGGCGACACCCTCGTTCTCACGTACCAGACCAAGCAGGATGTGCTCGGTGCCGATGTAGTTGTGACCAAGGCTGAGAGCCTCGCGGAGGGCGAGCTCAAGCACCTTCTTGGCGCGGGGAGTGAATGGAATCTGACCCGAGGTGACCTCTTCGCCTGAGCCGACGATGCGAACGACCTGCGCGCGGACACGCTCGGTAGTGATGTCAAGGCTCTCGAGCACGCGAGCGGCGAGCCCTTCCTCTTCACGCAGCAGGCCGAGCAGGATGTGCTCAGTGCCGATGTAGTTGTGCTTCAGCGTGCGGGCCTCTTCCTGAGCTAGGACGACGACCTGACGGGCGCGCTCTGTGAATCGCTCAAACATCTTTTGCGTGTCCTTCCTAGGAGGCTGGGTAGGTAGTCGGTTGAGGTGGTGGTCTGGGTTCTGACGCTGGTCGTTTTTTGGGTCGCTTCGATTCCGCTTCCTAGCCTACTTACCGGCCCTGACGGGCAGCCCGGTCGTGGGACAATCAAGGAATACGGCCATGCCCCATTCTATCAGCGAGAGATCGTCGCCGAGTCGGTCGCGAGCAGCTCAGTCGCGCATCGCGGGGAAGAGCACAACCTCACGAATCGAGTCGCGCCCGGTCATCAGCATCACGAGCCGGTCGATCCCCAAACCGACGCCGGCAGTCGGGGGCATCCCCTGCTCCAGCGCCTGGACGAAGACTTCGTCGTACGGCTGCGATTCCTCCTCGCCGGCTTCCGCCAGACGGACCTGATCCTCGAAGCGGCGGCGCTGCTCATCGGGATCGTTCAGTTCGCTGAAGGCGTTGGCGAACTCCATCCCGTTGCAGAAGGCCTCAAAGCGTTCGACGAGCCCTTCCTCGCTGCGGTGCTGCTTGGCAAAGGGAGAGAGAGCGGTCGGGTAGTCGGTGATGAAGACCGGATTGGTAACCGCAGGCTCGACGTACTTGCTGAGCAGGTCGTCGACCAGCGTTGGCCAGGCACGGTCCTCGACGTCGAGCTTGACCTTCTCTGACGCGCTGATCGCCGCGACGAGAGAGTCGCGCTCTGTGTGCTCAAGAATGTCGATGTCGGTTGCATCCTTGATCGCCTGCGCCAGCGGGATCCGCGGCCAAGGTGCGGAGAAATCAATCGGCCCCTCATAGTCGATTGCCGAAGCGATCCCGATCACGAGCTGCTCGACGCGATCCATCGCGTCGCCGTAGTCGGCGTAGGCCTCGTACCACTCGACCATCGTGAACTCGGGATTGTGCTTCGTCGAGAGCCCCTCGTTGCGAAAGTCCTTGCCTAGCTCATAGACGCGCTCGAGTCCGCCTACGATGCAGCGCTTGAGGTACAGCTCGGTTGCGATCCGTAGGTAAAGGTCGCGGTCAAGCGTGTTGTGATGAGTAACGAAGGGCCTGGCCAACGCGCCACCGTAGAGCGGCTGCAGAACCGGCGTTTCAACCTCAATGAAGCCATCATCGTCGAGCGAGCGACGCAGCTCGGAGACGATCTTGGCGCGTGTTACGAACAGCTCGCGCGCCTCCTCGTTGGCGATCAGGTCGAGCTCGCGGCGACGGTAGCGCGTTTCAACGTCCTGCAGGCCGTGGTGCTTGTCAGGAGGCGGGCGCAGACTCTTGGCCAAGAGCGTGAAACCGGTCACCCGCAGGGTCAGCTCACCGCTGCGACTGGAGAAGATCGTTCCATCGATACCAACGAGGTCGCCGAGGTCGAACTCAACCAGTTGCGCCATCGCCTCTTCCCCAAGCACGTCGGCGCGCGCTTGAACCTGCATCCGACCGCTGCGATCGACGATGTCGAGGAAGGCCATCTTGCCCTGACCGCGACGAGCGGCGAGCCGGCCAGCGATGCGGTAGGCGTCGTCGCGCTCCTCTCCGGCTTCGAGCTCTTGCCACGGCGCCTGCGCTTCGGCGATCGGTGTTACACCGGGAAAGGCATGCGGAAACGGCTCCACGCCTTGGGCGCGGATTCGCTCCAGCTTCGCTCGCCGGGCGGCGAGCAGTTCACTTGGCTGGTCGGTCGGTTGGTCGCTCACTAGAGCGCCATCATGACGATTTAGAGACCGACGTCGATCTTCGTGATCTTCAGCTTGCGCGCGGCACCCTTCGGAACCGGCACCGAAACAACCGTATTGCGCTTCTGGCCGATCAGCGCGCGCCCCACCGGCGACTCGTTCGAGAGCATCATCTCGGATGGATTCGCTTCAGCCGAACCGACGATTGTGAACTTCTGCGTCTTGCCTGTCTTCTCATCCTTAAGAGAGACCGCGCTGCCAACCTGAACTACATCCTTCGAAATCTTCTTCTTGTCGATCACCGTTGCGTCGCGCAGCCGCTCTTCGAGCTGCGAGATCCGCGCTTCAAGCATCGACTGCTCGTTCTTGGCGTCGTCGTACTCGGAGTTCTCGGCGATCTCACCGAACTCTCGCGCGTCCTTGATCCGCTCCGCCACCTCACGGCGACGGTCGGTCTGGAGCGTCTCGAGCTCCTTCTGGAGCCGCTTGAGACCTGCTGGAGTGAGAATTACTTCTTTAGGCATCAGGATTCACTTTATTGAGGTTGTCGCCAGCTTCAATACTTCAAGTGGAGCGGATCGGAGACTGGCAAAGCGGGCAGTATAGCGAGCGTTCGCGCAGGCCGAATCCGGCCTCTGTGGTTAATTACGCAGCGCTGGGGAGCGCTTGGAGCTCAGCGAGCATCGCGCGGACGTGGTCGATCGAGTCGCTCTGCTGAAAGGCGACCAAGGTTGCCTTGTCGAGCTCCAGTTGATCGAGGTACCAGGGATAGAAGGTTCGCAGGTAACGCGCTGCTCGCTGATCGCCGAGATGCTCGTCGGCGCGGTCGACGATCCAGCCAAGCTCCCCGAGGATCTCCTCATCGCTCGGCGGGTCTGCTCGCAGCCCGAGCACACTCTCGAACAGCCAAGGATTGCCGAGCGCGCCGCGGGCCAGCATTACCGCCGCGGCGCCGGTCTGTTCGCGTGCAGCCAGTGTGGCCGCAGTGTCGCTCATTCCTCCTGACAGGATCACCGGCACCGGCAACTCTGCGACGAGCTTCGCGGCCAGCTGGTAGTCGGGCGAGCCCTTGTGTTTCACTTGGGCAGAGCGGGGATGGAAGGCGATCGCCGCAACGCCGGCTTCGTCAACCAGACGCAGCGCCAACTTGTAACCGTCGGCCTCACCGTTCTTCTGCCCGGAGCGAAGCTTGACCGTCACAGGGAGTCCACTGCCCTCGCCGGCCGCGCGGGCGATCTCGACCGCTACGGCCGGATCGGAGATCAGGGCCGCGCCGGCACCGTTCTTCATCACCTTTGGAACCGGACAGCCCATATTGAGATCAATGATGTCTGCGCCTTGCTCGGCTGCGGTCGCGGCGGCCGAACGCATCACGTCAGGATCCTGGCCGAAAAGCTGGAACGCGATCGGGCCCGGGTAGGCACGCTCGTCGGGGTGGATCACGAGCAGGTCGCGCATCGTCTTCTCGTTGCGATGATGGATCGCGAAGCTGGAGATCATCTCGCTGACGGTCAGTCCGGCTCCGAAGCGCTTTGCCTGCAGGCGCACGAACCAGTTGCCAATTCCAGCCAGTGGCGCCAGCACGACGCGGTTGGGGGCTTCAACACCGCCAATCGTGAACGGCTCTGTTAGAGGTGGCGCAGTCATCGGCGCAAGCGTAGCTTCAGCGGCAAATTAGCTGTTGCGCTCAAACAGGATCCGCAGACCCTCGAGCGTGAGCAGATCATCGATCTCGTCGATTCGCTCGGTGAACGGGACGATGTGGTGAGCGAGCCCACCGGTCGCGATCGTCGCCGTCTCTTCGCCCATCTCTTCGAGTAGACGGCCGACGATCCCGTCCACCATCGCTGCAAAGCCGTAGATCACGCCAGAACGGATCGCTTCGATCGTCGACTTGCCGATCAGCGCGCGCGGCGGCTCGAGGTCAACCTTCGGCAGCTTCGCGGCGCGGCTGGCGAGCGCTTCGACGGAGATTTCAACGCCCGGGCTGATGATCCCGCCGAGATACTCGCCCTCCGCCGAAACAGGGTCGTAGGTGATCGCGGTGCCGAAGTCGACGACGATGCAGGCTCCCTTAGTGCGCTCGTAGGCGGCAACGGCATTGACCAAGCGGTCGGCTCCGATCTCGCGCGGGTTGTCGTAACGCAGCGGCATGCCGGTCTTGAAGCCGGGGCCGACGGCGAGCATCTCGTGCCCGAGGTAGCGCTCCGTCATCTCAAGCCACTGCGGCCCGAGCTGCGGAACGGTTGAGGAGACGATCGATGAGTCGATCTGTTCAAGATCCACCCCGCGCAGCTCGACGAGGTTGCGCAGCGCAGCGCCCAGCTCGTCGGCGGTCGAATCGCGGACGGTCGCGAAGCGCCAGTGCTCGACCAGCTCGCCACCCTCATAGGTGCCGAAATGGGTCTGCGTGTTGCCTACGTCAACTACGAGCAGCATTGGGCCAGCTTACGGCGCTGACGGGAACTGCTGTGAAGCGTCGCCTGCAGCGGCCTCAGGCTGGATCGCCATCAGCTGCTGGCGCTGGAGATAGGCGATCTCACGATTGGTCTCAAGGATTCGGAAGATCGCCAGCAGAACCTCAAGCATGATGCGGCCGTAGATGATCGTCAGCAGCGCGACAAGGGTGCCTCCAACGACCGAAATAAGCACTCCTGCAATCGAACCGGAGATGATTGCCGAGACGATCGATGCGACCAACCCGATAGCGACGACCACGATCAAGAGGATGTAGAGCCCCTTGACGACACGGGTCGTTACAAGGCGCGTGAAGCTGAGGTCGAAGAGGCTGGAGAGGAAGCCATCACGGGAGGTCGGGATTACCGGCGGAACGCTCATAGTCGCAACGGTAGCGGGCTGCACGGATTGGCGGCGCACGAACGGGTACTGTCCAGCGAGATGAAGATCAGACTTTTCGTGGTCGGTGGCTCACACCCTTGCTCAACGGTGCAGCGCGGATTGGAGCTCAAAGGCCTTTCATACTCGACGATTGAGTTCCCACCGCCGATGCACATGGGCGCGATGAAGCTCATGTTCGGT
>WLNV01000069.1 GCA_009699615.1 Actinomycetota bacterium | reverse complement strand
GGCGCCGGCATCGTCGGCATCTCGACCGGGCCGCACCTTGAAATCGGCTTCTCCGACGCCGCTGGAACACCGGCCGGTGGCACCGCCGGGTCGATGATGTCGATTCTGCAGGGCTCGTACGGCGGCTAGATCGGGCGAACGCTGCCGCGCCGTGGCGTGCGCTCGCGTCGCCGCCGGCTCGCCAGCGCGAAGCGCCTAACCAGCTCTTCGCGCAGATCTTCCGGTTCGACGATCGCGTCGATGATCAGCTCTGAGGCGAGGTGGAGCAGGTCGATGTCGGCTGCGTACTCTTCGCGCAGCTCGGCTGTGACGCGCTCGCGCTCAGCCTCGTCCTCAATCGCCTGAAGGCGGTTCAAGTGAACGGCGTTTACCGCCGCCTGCGGGCCCATCACGGCGATCGAAGCGCCCGGCAGCGCGAGTACGCCGTCCGGCTCAAACGCCGGGCCGGCCATCGCGTAGAGGCCTGCGCCATAAGCCTTGCGCACGATCACCGAGATCTTCGGCACCGTCGCTTCGCTCAGGGCGGCGATCATCTTCGCGCCGTGGCGGATGATTCCCTGGCGCTCAACCGCCGTTCCGATCATGAAGCCGGGAACGTCGGCGAGGAAGAGGATCGGCAGACCGAAGGCGTTACACAAGGAGATATGGCGCGCCGCCTTGTCGGCCGAGTCAACGAACAGCACGCCGCCCTTGACCTTCGGTTGGTTTGCGACGATCCCGATCGGCTCGCCGTTCAGGCGCGCAAAACCGACGACCAGTTCCTTCGCCCAGCGAGCGTGGATTTCGAAGAAGCTGCCGTCGTCGATCACGCCGTCGATCACAACGTGGATGTCGAACTGCTGGTTCTCGTCGGCTGGAATCTGATCGTTCGTGAGCGCGCTTGCGGCGCCAGCCGGCGCGACGAGCGGCGCCGGCTCGTCAAAGCAGGTCGGCAGGTACGAGAGGTGGCGCTGCGCGGCGGCGATCCCTTCGGCGTCGTCGGCGACAAGGATGTGGCCGCAGCCCGAGACGCCGGTATGCATCTTCGCGCCGCCCATCTCTTCCAGCGTCACCTGCTCACCGATCACCATCTCCGCCATCCTCGGCGAGCCAAGGTACATAGAGGCGTTGCCGTCGCGCATGATCACGATGTCGCAGAAGGCGGGAATGTAGGCGCCACCTGCGGCGCTCGGCCCAAACAGCACGCAGACCTGCGGCACTACGCCTGAGAGCTCAACCTGGTTGAAGAAGATCCTTCCGGCGCCGCGGCGACCGGGGAACATCTTGACTTGGTCGGTGATTCGGGCGCCGGCCGAATCAACGAGGTAGACGATTGGAATTCGGCGTTCCAGTGCGCGCTCCTGAATCCGCAGAATCTTCTCGACCGTCTTTGCGCCCCACGAGCCGGCTTTGACCGTCGGGTCGTTGGCCATCACGGCAACGGGGCGGCCGGCGACGGTGCCAACGCCGGTCACAACGCCATCGGCGCCAAGCCCGTCCTCTTGCCAGTTGGCGAGCAGCCCTTCCTCCGCGAATGAGCCTTCGTCGAGCAGCAAGGCGACGCGCTCGCGGACCGGCATGCGGCCCTGCTCGAGCGCCTTCCCGCGGTGGCGCTCAGTGCCGCCGGCGAGCGATCGCGCAGCGGCTTCTTCAAAGGCGTCAGGGTTGCTCATCGGTGCGGAGCCTACCTTGCCTGAAACCGCAACGTGGCTGGCTAAAGCTTGGCGATGACGATCTGGTTGCCGCCGGCGCGTTTGGCCGTGTAAAGGGCGCTGTCGGCGGCACCGTATACGAGGTGCCAGGTTGAGCTCGCGTCGCTGACGAGCACACCACCAAGCGAGGTTGAGGCGGTTAGCCCTGCGCCCAGTTCGATCGCGGCGATCGCGGCTCGAATCCTTTCGCCGCCTGCTGCCAGTGCCTGCTCGTCGCAGTCGAGTAGTAGGACGGCGAACTCATCGCCGCCGAAGCGAGCGATCATGTCGCCCTTGCGCAGCGCGGCCGTCGAGCTTTGAGCTACGGCGCGCAGGAAATCGTCGCCTGCTTGGTGGCCAAGCGTGTCATTGACGGCTTTCAAGCGGTCGAGGTCGAGCAGGATCACGCCGATCGGCTTCAGCCGGCGGTCGGCGGAGCCAAGTTCGCGGTTGATCGCCCGCTCGAAGGCCGCTCGGTTCGGTAGCCCGGTAAGAGAATCGGCCAGGGCTCGCCTCTCGACGTCGACCTTGGCGGCGACGAGCGCCAGCGCGAGGGCAAGCTCAGTGAGCTGGTGCTCGGCGGCTTCGACGTGAGCCTGATCGGCTAGCGTCGCGTCGGCTGGCGAAAAAATCGTCGTCAGCATGCCGATCGCATCGGTTCCTGACGTGACTGGTACGCAGATCGCGGCTTCGTCGTCAGCAAGGTGACTGCAGCGCTCTTCTCGTGGCCCGCCAGCCTAGCTTAGGTGCGCGGCCCCTTGCTCTAGTGCAAGGCAGGAAGCTCGGTGCAGCTCTGTTGGGAAATCGGCGCGATTAGCGTCGTCCCGGATGTCCATCCGCGCTAGCTGAGCGGGGTCGCGATGGGAGATATAGAAGGCGCTCGCTGAACCCGGGTGAAGCTCAGCGATTGTCGCGGACGTAAGCTCGAGTGCTTCCGCGAGCTTGGGGCTGCGGCTGATCGAGAGCGCGTCTGTCGAGAGGTCTCGCTCAATTCGGATCGCTTCGTTGTGACGGCGCGTGGCGGCTGTGTCAAGGACTTGGCCGAGCGCGTCGGCTATCGGTTGGAGCCGTGAGATCGTTGATTCGTCAAAGCCTGTGGATCGGTTTGCCAGCCCGATCATCCCGACCATTCCGTCAACCGACTTGAGCGGGATGCCAAGGTACGAGTTGAGCGGTGGGTGGCCTTCGGGGAGGCCGCCGCTGCGCGCGTCGGCGGCAGGCTCGTTCGCAATCACAGCCTCGCCGCTCGACAGGGTCGCGCCGAAGAGTGATTTGAGGTTGCGGAATTCGATCCCGGTGGCGGCGAATTCGTCGTAGAACTTCCGCGACCATTCGTTCCAAGCGATGTCGGTGACGGCTTGGGTCACGAGATACGGTGCGCCTTCCTCATCGTGCTCGACGCGGCCGATGAAGCCGAACTCCGCGCTTGTCAGTGAGAGCAACTCGCCAAGTACGAAATCCCACCATGATCGGCTGGTTCCCTCTTCGGCGATATAACGGTGCTGAATCTCCGAGAGTAGTGAGACCGTCGCTAGCAGCTCTTCTCGTTCGGCTCTGATCGTCTGTTCCTTGGTGACGTCGCGTACGGTCACGAAGGCCAAGTTGGTCTCTGGATCAAGGACTGAGTTCCAAGCCAGCCAGTGCCAGCTGCCGTCGCGCGCGAGGCAGCGGTTCGTGTGTGCGAAGCTCGTCGCGCCCGTCTCGTGTAGCTTCGAGATTGCTTCCCCGGTTGCTTCGAGGTCGTCTTCATGAATCATCTCATTCATGTTCTTCGCCTTTAGCTCTTCCTCACTCCAGCCGAGCACCTCCTGCCAGCGTGCATTGCCGCGGAGGAAGCGTTCTCCGTCGAGCAGGCCAGCCATGTCGGCCGATTGGCTAAAGAAATCTTCCGCGAGCCGATCGAGTTCGCTCTCGGACACAGTCACTGCGTTAGTCCTGACCGGCATCGGAGCACCGAGACGACGGCCCCGGCCGGTCGTGACGCCTGCGCATCGTCTGGCAGCGAAGACTTCTGGCCGCTCAGTTCGCTCGCCGCCACGCTCCCCTCAACGAAAGCTGCGCCTGACTCGCTTGTCGCGGAGATACTCACACTAAATAATCGTACCCGCCTTTATGCTCCAGCCCTGCGGGAAAACGCGCGACCGTACCGCAATTGTCACTCAGCAGAGGCCTGCAGCTCCGTTGTTAGCGCCTGGCGGGCTGTTGGGCCGGTTCTTCCTTGGGTTGGCGGCAGGATTATCGGTCAGCTGACCGAACCCCGCTCTATTCTGCTTGCAGGTGGGGTGGACCATTCGATCGGGGGAAGAGATGAGTTCAGTGCCTGTAGATCCGCAGCTGGTCGAGGAGACCACAGCTCTAGCGCTGGAGGAGAAGGGCAAGCTCGTCAAGTCGCTCAGTCGACTCGACATGACTCTCTTCACGATCTGCGCCTTTGTCGGGCTCGACACTCTCGGCCTCGTTGCCTCCAACGGTCCACAGGGATTCCTCTGGCTGGTTCTGCTCGCCGCGCTCTTTGTTGTCCCTTACGGCCTGCTGATGTCAGAGGTTGGTAGCGCGTTCCCGGAAGAGGGCGGCCCTTATGAGTGGGTCAAGCTGGCTTTCGGTCGCTTCCAAGGCTCACTCGCGGCGGTCCTCTACTGGTTCACTAACCCGCTCTGGGTCGGTGGCTCGCTGGCCTTCATCGCTACGGCTGCCTGGAGCAGCAACATTTCCGAGATTTCGCCCGGCTCGGCGTGGGATTACATCTTCAAGTTGATCTTCATTTGGTTCTCTATCGGTGTTGCGATCGCGGCGCTGAAGCGCGGCAAATGGATTCCAAACGTTGGCGCGATCATGCGGATCATCGTGCTCGGCCTGTTCTCGATTACGGTGATCATCTACGGCTTTCAAGAGGGCTTTGAGGGATCGGTCGTCACCGACATAACGCCAACGATGTCGGTCTTCCTCGCGCTGGTACCGCTGCTGCTTTTCAATTACGTCGGTTTTGAGCTGCAGAGCGGCGCCGCCGAAGAGATGAAGGATCCGCAGAAGGACGTACCGACGTCGGTTCTGCGAAGCGGCGTCACAGGCGTGTTGCTGTACGCCGTGCCGATCTTCTGCATCCTGCTCGTGCTGCCGCTCGATCAAGTGACAGGCATTGGCGGCTTCCTTGACGCCGTGGCCGTGACGTTCACGATCTACGGTGGCGCCGCCGACATCATCCTCAAGCTGGTCGCGCTCGGCTTCATCCTGACGCTGATCACCTCCGGTTCAGTTTGGATGATCGGCAGCGACCGCGTGCTCGCGGTTGCCGCATACGACGGCGCCTTTGCGCCTTTCTTCGGTCGCTTCAACGCCCGTCTCGGAACGCCGGTGCGGGTAAACGTGCTCTCCGGCATCGTTGCCTCGATCTTCATGATCGCCGCCGTCGCTCTGTTCGATAGCGGTGAGGATTCGAAGTTCTACATCGTCTTGACGATCGCAATCTCAACGACCTTGCTCTCGTACCTCTGGGTATTCCCTGCAGCGCTGAAGCTGCGCTATAGCCACGGGCACGTCAAGCGCCCGTACCGCGTTGGCGCGAGCGGTAACGGCAAGATGATCGTCGCCGCTGTGATGACCACCTTCTGGGTCGCGCTCGGTAGCTGGGTGGCGGTATTCCCAGGCACGCTCGAGAGCCTCTTCGGAGTCGAGTACGACTTCCTCGACACTTGGGGCACCGGCCGCGGCACCTACGAACTCTTGACGGTCGGCACGCTGGTCGTGATCGCAATCGTCGCGATGATCGGCTACGCGATGGGCGCCGGTGTTAGGCGTGACCAGGTCACGGTGCCGATCGAGCCGGGCGGCGGCGAGAGCAGCTAGCGGTCGCTCGGCCGACGGCCGGGGCGTCCGCCTGGAGCGTTGGCGCTGCGAGCAGCGCGGTTAGCGCAGATCGCCGAGCTGAGCCTTGTTGCCGCCCGCCTGCTTTGCCGCGTAGAGGGCGCTGTCAGCTGCTCGGTAGATCTCATGCCACGTGGAGTCGTTGTCGCTGACGACAATGCCCCCAAGCGAAGCGTGCACGCTTCCATCGCCCTCGATTGGGATCGAGTTCAGTGCGCTGTGAATTCGGTGACCGGCGTTCTGTAATTGTTCGAGGTCGCACTCGTGCAGTAGTACCGCGTACTCGTCACCACCGAAGCGAGCCAGCGTGTCGTCTTCGCGTAGCGTCACCGCGATTGCCTTGCCGACGGCGACTAGCACCGCGTCCCCGGCAGGGTGGCCGAACCGGTCGTTGATCGATTTCATCTTGTCGAGGTCGATCAGGATCACGCTGAATGGATCGGCGCGCCGATCGTTGCGGTTAAGCGCGGCGCTGATTGCCTGCGCGAACCGGGTTCGGTTTGCCAGCCCGGTCAACGGATCGGACAGCGCCCGCCGCGAGATGTCGTTGGCCAGCGAGAACTCTGCTAGGCCGGATGCGAGTTGGACCAGAGTGGGTAGCAGCTCGGCGGTTGGGTCCGTAGCTCCGTACATCGTTTCAGTAGTTGGGTCTTCGGGCGCCGGTGGGATCGTCGTCACGATCACGCCAAAGTCCTCGCCGGAGGTGCGAACGTTGATGCAGATTGTGTCGTTCTGGCTGTCGCTGAGGTGCTCACAGCGTTCGCGCGCAGATCCGGTTGCTCGACTGATGTGAGGTTCGCCCGTCATCAGCGCAATGCAGGCTTCGGGGTGCAGCGATCGGGGCTTCGATGGGCCACTCTGCTCTGCATCTGGTGAGATCAACTGCATCTGCGGATCGTTACCCACGACGGCGTAGTACTCGACCTGCGCAGCAGCGTTGAGCTTAAGTGTCGCGCCAACTAGCTCAGCTAGTGCGCCCTTACGGTCGGCGGCGGCTCGGATCGCCCGACCGGCGGCCGCCGAAGTCGCTGAAAGGAATGTGCTCCGCTGGATTGTTTGGTTGCTGCGGTCAAGCGCGATGATCTGGCCGAGCGCCAAGAAGAGCGGCGTGAATTCGTCGAACTGGTCACTGCTGAAACCGTTGTCGCGGTCTGCGAGCCCGATCATTCCTACAAGACCCTCTGCGGCGAACAGCGGGATGCCGGCGTAACAGCCCAGCGGAGGGTGGCCCTCCGGCAGTCCACCGGCTCGAGGGTCGTTTGTGGGGTCGTTTGCGATCACAAACTCACCGGTCGAAAGCGTCACGCCAAAAAGCGTTTCGTGGTTGCGGAACTCAAGCCCTTTGGTTTGGAATTCATCGAAAAGCGCTCGCGACCACTCGTTCCAAGCGATGTTCGTGACCGCGTACGTGACTAGGTACGCTGCGTCGTCTTCATCGCGCTCGATGCGCCCGATGAAGCCGAAGGAGCTTTCGGTTATGGACAGAATCTCAGCGAGGGCGTGATCCCACCAATCGCGGGTTAGCCCTTCAGCGAGGTAGCGCTCCTGCAGCTCGGAGAGGACCCCGAGCACTCGCGCCGTGTGCTCTCGCGATGCTTCGGCTTGGCGTGCGGCTGTGACGTCATGCGCACTAGCAATGATCAAGCCGCTGCCCATATCGGTGTGGGCGTTCCAGAGCAGCTGCTTGAACTCGCCATCGGCTGTTGCATAGCCGTTCTCGAACGCAACCACCTCCTCGCCTTGGGCCAGCGCCGCCAACTGTTCGAGCGTCGCGGCGCGATCATCCTCGTGTACGAAGTCCATGAAACTGCTGCTCAAGAGGTGCTCGTCGCTCCACCCGAGAAGCTCGCTCCAGCGCGAGTTGAGTCGGACGAAGCGATCGCCGTCGGCGATGCACGTGAGATCGGGCGTGCTTTCAAAGAAGTCGGTCGAGACTTTGGCTAGCGGATTCGTTGCGGGCGAAGCGCTTGG
>WLNV01000068.1 GCA_009699615.1 Actinomycetota bacterium | reverse complement strand
CTCTGGGGAAACTGCGGCAGACCTATCCTGGAACCGCCAATCACCTGCCGGACTTGCCGCGGGCTGTGGCGATGGACAAACAGTTGATGCCCGCCTATGTCCAGGTTGACGATGCCATTGTGTGGGGTGTTGTGACCGGATCGCCGCCGGGCCGCACTGAAGGCGATCTCAGGACGCGGCCCTGGCCGGTGCCGAGTACCTTGACCGCTAGGTCGCAACCTTCCGGTCAACTAGCGTCGATCAGCAAATCCGACACCTCAGCAGCGAAAAGAAGCGGATAAACATCGGCGCCAACACCAAGGTGACCGTAGTTCGATTGCTTCGGTAGGCCGACTCATATCGAGTGCTCGAAGGCTCGCGCCAGTGCCTGAAGAGGTTGCCCCAGCAAGGAAGACGACACCGTGGCCAATTCAACAGCGAACCGCAGGCCAGTGACTCGGGGGTCTATGGGCCTGGCAGGTCGAGGAATGTCGGCCATCAAGTAGACGGCCAGATTCCTGTCGGCGAAGGACATGTCGAACTGCCGGTCGAGGCCGGCGGAGAAGTCCGTGCCCAAAGCGGCGGCAATGTTCTGCCAAAGCTTCAGTCTGAGCTTGGCATCGCCAGGAGCGGCCTCCTCGATGCGTCGAGCGAGGTCAAGGACGCCCAGACCTCCTGTCAACGGTTGGAGCAACAGCGAAGCGACGAGGCCTACCCCGTCAGCGGGTGGCTCCAACTGCTCCAAAGCGAACTCGTGAACACGCGTGCCTCGAACAGTGGCCTTGACCTCGAGGCACAGCGCTTCGCTGGAAAAGTCATAGCGGTCGAACTGGTCTGAGTGCCACAGGCCCAGCGCGCCGGCGCTATGGCCGCATCTCAAGATGACATACAACTCGGCCCACAGGCCAGGCAACTCTCGACTGCTCGGAGCGGTCAGGGCCCGGAAAAGGTCTCGCAGTTGGGCGATGCAGGCCTCCAACTCTCGCGTTCCTGCGTTCGCAGGTATGCCCTCCACTGCGCCCGCGACGCACCGAATGAATAGCTCGAACAACGCAGGTGTGGCCCCATCGCAGGACACCAGACAGAATTGGTTCTCAAGCGCCTGCGCTTCCACCATCACCCGGCACGTAACGTGAAACTGGGCAGACAGATGCCGAAAGTTAATCTCAGGCACGTACTTGGCCGTGCTCGAGTCGTGGAGCAAGAACACAGGCGCACCGTCCTCAGCTTTGGCGAGGAAGTCGCGCCTGTTCTCGGACAGCGCTATTGCTTTGAACTCTTCGCGGCCGGCGCCTTTGGGCAAGTCGGCGAACCGCGCGACCAGGTCTGCCGTGTTCACCGGCGGCCCTCGATATGCAGGTCTTGACTCAGCGCACGGGGAACGTGCAAGGCAAACCATGTGACGCCATGCATGTCCGCACTACTAGGGTCACGCGCTTTGGTCCCAAGATTCAATCGCCGCAGTTGAAGACCAATCCTCGTCGTCGAGTAATAGCTCTTGTCGTTGACCACGCCGGCGCTCTGGCTGAAGTACTCATTGATGGGAGCATTGGGGTGGCCAGCCGGAAAGCCTCGACCAGCGTCGCGCGTGCGGTACTGAGCAACAAGGCCGTTGATGAGGAAGACATCAACCAGCAAGCCTCCCTCTTTTCTAAGAAGTTCTGCAAGTCCAATCAGGATTGCGCTGTGCTGTTCCGCGTCGGTAGCGTCTCGCACCTCCAGTTGCAAAAAGAACTCTTCCAATACAACTGCCAACGGCACAGGATTTAGGAGAAGGGTTGGCGCTATGGTCTGCACGCCCTTGAAGTCGGGCAGTTCAGCAGTCGTCATTCCGGGGCCATATGTTGCACCCCATTGCTTCTCCAACTTGGCGAGTAGGTCTTGGTTGCGCTGACGCGCACCGTCGTCGCGCTGCAGGGCGTCGGGCACCATCCAGTCCTTGACCGAAATGCGCCGCGCGCCGATACCGATGATGTCGGGTCGAGTGGGCCGAAACAGTGAATCAAGAATGAAGTCTCGCCGCCAAGACCGCAGCGGTTTGCCTCGGTTCTTGACCAATGCATCTCTGACGAACTCTTCGTGTTCGACGTATTCGACGAACGCGTCTTCAATGTCGGTTTGCAAGAACACGCGGCATAAGCCGAGATAGGGCCGCTTGTAGCCAAAGAACCGCGCGCGCTGTTGGAGGGTGTCGGCCGCGGGAGTGTTACCCAGTGGCCTGGGCATGTACGTGGTCGTCAGGCCCTCTACGGTGTAGCCGCGGTCGAGCTTTGCGCCACCCACCAGAATCCAGTAGGGCGTGGCGCGCCAGTCCACCTTCTTCTGGGCGTCTGGCGTACCGTTGACCTCGACGCAGTTCATCTCGCCGAAGACGTCGTTCAGCATCGACTCGATGAGCTCAGGGAGCGGCCGGATATCCGGGTAGGTTTGCTTCAGCGAGTTGTATTCCGGCAGGAACCGAGATTCAACTTCAGCCGGCAACTTGGCGTACTGCTTCTCGACGTAAGAGGTCAGCGTCTTGATGGACTTGTCCATCCAGGCTTTGTAGACCTTGTGCGACTGGGTCTGCATTGCCGGGTGCACCATCATCGACCGGTTCCGGTCCTTCCCTCGCACCTTCGTAATCGCATGCTGGGCGCAGACGAGAAGATAAAAGCGAAGCGCGCTCAGCAGGCTCTTCGGTGCTGAGTTGACCACCGTCGTTCTTCCGGGGACCTCTCGGGCGGGGATTTCGACGATGAGTGGCCTATCGTCGGAGAAGAAGGCCAAGCCGCCCGTGTAGGCGCTTCCCGGCGTCACCAACTCCGCGAATGACGGGTTGAGCAGGTCTGTTTGAGCAAGCAGCAGATTGGCCTGCGGCGTGGCGGTGTACTGCAGGTACGAGTGGTGAGGCAACTGGTCTCGCACCACGCAGATTCGGTCGTATGTGCTGCTGCGCGCGTTGGCCGCCGCGCGCTGCGCACGAATCTTTGCGGCCTTGTTGTTGAGGCCAGCCTGGTCGCTCTCGTCATCGATGACCAAGACTGGAACCTTGTCCAGCGAGAGCTTCTTCAAGACTGCGGCCAGGTTGTCGAGGTGGTCGACCTGCTTGAGCACCGTGACCAAGACCGCCTTCTTCACCGTCGGACGCTTCTGCCAGGCCTCGAGCTTGTCGTCCATCTGCCCGCTGCTGGACTTCGTAGGGTTGGAGAAGTGGTACCAGTTATCCCCTTCGTCGATGCCCAGGTCCTTCTTCAACCGGTCCTCGGACTGCTCACGCAGGTTGGTCTTGGTCCCGGCAAACACGATGACCATGCCGTAGCCGTTATCCCGAGCGAGCGAGATGACGGTCTCAAACGACATCGTCTTTCCGCTCTGCACATAGCCCACTACAAGGCCTGTTTCGGCGCCGGCCGCGTCGGTGGGCGGAAGGCATCGACCCAAAATCCGCTGCGCTTCTCGCAGCACGGAGTCATCGCCAACGGTCAGGTCTTCGTAGCTCGGCCCGTTGGGGTCTTTCGACTTGCTCCGGAGGAACTCATCTGTGAACACGCCCTCCTTGGGCTCCCAGCGCAGAGGAGGCTTAATCTTGCTCAGGACCGTCACTGACGCAGTCATGTTTGCAGTTCCCGCGCCAAGGCGCCTCGAAGCAGATAGTTGAAGTGGTAGAGGACGCTCTCGGGCGGTTCGGCAGTGATGTCTTCGGACAGCACAAGCGAGATGCACACGGCCAACGCCACGCGCAAGAAGAGTTCCGTGTTCTCGCCGTTGGCACCGATGAACTCAGAGGAGAACGGATGGGCGAGAGACAGGTCAAGGCTCAACCGGCGAACCCGGGACGTGTCCTCGAGTTGCTCCTCCTTGGCCAGGCTCAGCCAGTTTTCTCGAGCGGGGTCAACCGAAGTTCGAATCGTGATGACCCACTGGAAATCTCCGTCGTCGACGGTGACTTCTCGCTCAGACGCTTGAAGCGCGCTGCGTTCAATTTCTGTCGGCAGCGCGGGCGCTTCCACCGGGTGGAGCCTTGACTCCACCAGCAGCGGTGCCACTTCTCGCTGAACGTACTCGGCGACCGATGCCGTTGCGGCCGTGGCCTGGGCCTCGACTGACTTCCTTGTAGGAAGCGCTCGGTAGTTCTCGGCCTGCGCCAGCAGGTCAAGGGGCGGCGCCTCGATAGCGGCCTTGAGGTACTCCAAGAAGATGTCTTCGTACTCTTCCCACCTGAAGCCGTCCTTCGTGTGGCTGACCTCGAAGCTCTCCACGTGCAGTTCGCCGAACAACCGCTGATACGGGTAGCTCGTGGTCTGCTTGAAGATGAAGGAGGGCCGGTAGGTGTCGTCGACACTGCCGACAATGAGCCGGTCGCGCCTGAACAGCGCGAAACCCGCCAACTGGGTCGAGCCCACCTCGCGGATAGCGGCAAAGCCAGTGACGCGCTGCCCGTCGCCAAAGTCCAGTTCAATCGACTTTTTCCACTCGACTGGCGCGCCCTCTTCCCCTTGGGCGGCAACGCCGGGCGTGGGGTAGCGGGAAGTGCGCAGAATTTTCGGCGAGGTGTACGAAAGGGCAGGCTCACCGTTGAACCGAAGCTTTAGCCGCCCATCGCGCAGAAACACGCGATAGATGCTGGCCAGGTGGTCCTTGATTTTCCCGACTGTCCGGCCTTGTGGGAGGTGATGAAGGCCGCGAAGGGTTACGACCGTATAGTGGTCATTTGGCGCAGCGTCGCGGACGTCGACGTTCAGGCTCTCAATCTTGTTCTCAACGATTTGCTTGACGTTGAAGTTGATGGTTCGTTCGACCGTCTCACCGATGGCTTTGGTCCGGACGCTCCAGTTTTCAGCGAACCAGCACGCCGCGCTCTTCATGCCCATGCCGAACTCCGACAGGCCGCTGCGGTCGGCAGGTACCTGAGCGGCACGAAAGGCCCGAGGGAAGTCAGCCTCGCAAATGCCGGCGGCGTTGTCCGTTATGACGATTAGGCCTGGTGCCGTTGATTCCAGATGGACGTCGACGCACAGTTGGAAGTCTTTACCGTGCAGCTCTCGAAGCCGGTCACCATTTGCAATGGCGCTCTGCAGCGCGTTGTCGATGAACTCAGCGAGCGCGAACCAAGCTTTGTAGTTCAGATGCCGGAGCACGGACAGCACCGTTACCTCCGGCCGGATTCCTATCGCTTCAGGCTTGTCTGCGGGCGCGGCCGTCATGCGACCGCCAGGCACGACGAGTGTGCCGCCGCGCGCGGCTGCACACTGGGCGCAGCCGAGTCGGCACCACCTGCCGATAGCAGGGCTCGCGCAACGCGCTCTACAACTTGAGTATTGACCGCGTTGCCGAGGGCTTGGAAGGCCTGCGTCGGCCTGCTTGGAAGTTGCTTGAGGCCCTCCATGCTCTGCAGCCGAGCGCATTCGCGGGGCGTCATGTATCGCTTCTCCCACGCGATGATGGGTACCTGAGTCTCCGTCATCGCAATGAGGCTCGGTGCCGTTGTCCGGCGTTTTACGCGCAGGCCGGAAGCGCGGAACTGCAAAACGTAGTCCCAGATGTCCTGCTTGCCGCCTTGTATATTCCATTCCAGCTTTTGAAGGCTCGAGGGAAACTTGAGAATGCGAGGCATCCAAGGGTCAATCCAGGAGCGGTTCGCATCGTAGAACCCGCGGTTCTGCCGAATGAAGTCAATCTTCCATTTCGGGAAGCGCAACTCTTCGGTTCGGGCGTGACTAGGCAACGCGTGCCAACGGGCGTCTAGGTTTCGGAGGTAGCCAAGCTTTGTTCCATGGCTGCCCTTGAAACCCTTTAGGCCGTCAACGCCACGGAAGACTCGACGCGAGAACGGCGTTTCATATTCGTAGGGATACGTTGCGCCCCACTCCATCGACCAGAGGGGATACGACGGTAGAACGACGCTGGCAGGGCAGGCCTTCATGAACGCTGCCCAGACCTCAATGCATTCCAGAGCGTGCGGCGCCAGGCCCTTGGCGTCTTTGGGGTTGTCTTCCAAAACCGAGCTAACCGACGTCTCGCCATTCGTCGCGACCGGCCACTTGAACCCCGTCAGCGGTTCGGTGGACCCGACGATGTAGACCCGCTCCCGAATCTGTGGGATGTCGAAGTTGTGCGGTGAGAAGCGAGCCGCGTCGATGTGGTAGCCCAGACCCGTCGCACCCAAGCGGGCCTGAATCTTGGTCCACGTACGCCCTTCGTCGTGCTTCAGGAGGTTCGGGACGTTCTCCAGGATGAAGTAGCGAGGACGCTTGGCGCGGAGGATGGCTTCGACATTGAAAAACAAGTCGCCTTGCTTGGTGCACTCAAACCCCAACTGCTCGCCGGCCTTCGAAAACGGCTGGCAGGGGAAGCCTGCGGTCAAGACGTCGTGTTCTGGAACCTGTGCGGGGTCGACCTCCGTGATGTCGCCGACAGGGTAGAGCCCGTGGTTGACCAGATACAGGTCCCGCAGATGCTGCTTCCACTCGGCTGCAAAGACGCACGTTCCACCCATGCGGCCAAGCGCCAAATGGAACCCCCCGAGGCCAGCAAACAGGTCTATAAAGCGAAACGACAAAGACTTCATTTAATTCTACTAACCTCGGGTATTTCATTCCACTAGCACACGAAGCGGCGCACCTAAGGGGGCGAGACGTGCGAAAGAACGCGGATGCGATTAGAGAACCGCTGAACAATTCGCTTTCGGGTCAAGCGGGCGCTTGAAGATCCTTGATGTCATTGGATTTACCGGCGGAGATGGTGAATTGTTCAGCGGCTCCCTAGTGGCTGACTATGCGATCAATAAAGAAAGAAGTCTTAAGGTCGTAGATGGCCATATTCGACTCCAATCTTAGTGTTTTGTACAGCTTTAGGGCGTGCAGCCATGCATCACCGCCGCAAGGAGTTCTCCCTAGTGCGGTGACCCTACGTTACCTGCGTTTTGGGACTTCCGGGGAATTTGTGGGCAGTTGACTGGCGGTACAAGCGGTAAAGAGGGATTGCCCACCGCGTCGGCCGTGGGTTTGTCGCAGGCGCCGCCCGCCCGCCACGGTGGACAACTCGGCGCGTTTGGTCGGTCATCCGTGCCCTTGAAAGCCTGCGAATTTCAGCGATCGTGGACGCTGGTGTTCGCTATCTGAGCGTCAAAGTAGCACCCACGCTTGGATCGGTTCAGACCCCAGGGCCTGCCGGCGAAGGGGTAACTGCCGGATTTAGGGTGATCTGCTGCTGTAGCTTGTCGCGCTCAGTGTGGACAGCCAAAGGCAAGCCGGGATCGTCGAGCAGGTCTAACTCGACGATCTTCGCTTAGCCGGTCGCTGCTATCGCCCCCGAGCCTTGTGTCCGGCCTCAGTGGTAGTCCTCTTCGCGTTGATGGCGCAGCGCCAGCACGACGACGGCGCTTGGACTCGCGATTTCGTAGAGCGCGACGTAGCCGCTGGCACCAAACGGGATGATGAGTTCTCGCCTTGTCGGGCTGGCGCCGGCCTTTCGAAAGCTGTACGGGCTCACCGCCAATTGCATCAGCGCTGTCGAACGGACGGCCTCGATGGCGGCTTGGGCCACATCGAGGT
>WLNV01000067.1 GCA_009699615.1 Actinomycetota bacterium | reverse complement strand
TGCCGAAGAGGGAGCCAAGCTGGATCTCGGTGGAACTGCTCTATCGGCGCTAGGGCTCGCACTGCTCGTTCTCGGAGTGCTGCGCTCGGGAACCTGGGGCTTCGTGAAGCCAAAGCCCGGCGCACCCGAGTGGCTCAGCCTCTCGCCGGTCATCTGGATGATGCTTGCCGGCGGCGTTGTCCTGACGCTCTTCATCGTCTGGGAGAACAGGCGGATCGAGCGCGGCGAAACCGCGCTCGTAGAGCCGGCGATGCTGCGGATCAGGCAGCTGCGTGGCGGCATCACCGCGCTCTTGTTTCAGTTTCTGGTTCAGGCCGGCCTCTTCTTTGTGATCCCGCTCTTCCTTTCGATCGCCCTCGGACTCTCCGCGATCGAGACCGGCGTGCGGCTGCTCCCGCTCTCACTGGCGCTGCTCGCGGCGGCGGTCGCCGTTCCGCGAATGCTTCCAACGGCTTCACCGCGGAGAATCGTCCGCACCGGGTTCGTTGTTCTCTTCGCCGGCATCACTCTGCTCGTCGGGCTACTGGAACTCGGCGCCGGGCCGGAGATCGTAACCGGGCCGCTGCTTCTCGCCGGTCTAGGCATCGGCGCCCTCGCCTCACAGCTCGGCGCCGTCACGGTCTCCTCAGTGCCGGACGAGAAGACGGGAGAAGTGGGCGGCCTGCAGAACACGGGCACACAACTTGGCGCGTCGATTGGAACCGCCTTGGCGGGCGCTGTCCTGATCTCTGCGCTTTCGACCTCGTTCATCAGCGGGATCAGCGACAACCCACAGGTACCGGCAAGCGTCACCGCGTCGGCTCAAGTCGAGCTCGCCGGAGGCGCGCCATTCATCTCCGATAAGGAGCTGCAGGCTGCGCTCGACGAGAACGACGTGCCAGCAGCCACCGCCGACGCGATCGTGCAAGAGAACGCGCAGGCGAGAATCAATGGGCTCCGAGCAGCGCTGGCGATTCTCGCGCTCTTCACGCTGCTGGCACTGCCGTTCACGAGGAGCCTTCCAACGACGCAGCCGGGGTCGCCCGACCAGTCAAGGGCTCCGCCCGAATAGTCGCGGTCAGCCGGCCAACTCGGCCCGCACGAGTGGCGCGACCTTCGTGCCCAGCAGCTCGATCGATTCCATTACATGCTCGTGCGAGATCGAGCCGACGCCCATCTGCATCAGGAAGCGGCTGTTGCCGAGTAGGCGATGGGCGCCGATGATCTTCTCAGCGACATCCTCGGGCGAGCCGACGACGATTGCGCCATCACCTTCCGTCATCGCTAGGTACTGCTGGTTTGTCATCGGCCGCCAGCCGCGCTCGCGGCCGATTCGGTTCATCAGCTCAATCTGCTCGGGCGCAAAGCGCGAATTGGCTTGCGTCGCGTTCTCAGCAACGAAACCGTGCATCTGGATCGCCAGCGGCGACCCTTCGCCGCCTGCCGAGCGATAGAGGTTGACGTGGCCGACGAAGTTGGAGACGCGGCCGCCAATGATCGCCAGCGCGAGCGGCAACCGCAGCCGCGCGGCGCGCTCGATTGAGGCGGGCGTGCCGCCGACGGCGATCCAGATTGGAAGCGGGCTTTGGACCGGCCGCGGGAAGATGCCGTCGGCTTGAAGCGAAGGACGATGGTCGCCACGCCAGTCGATCGGCCCGCCATCCTGAAGCTTCAGCAGCAGGTCCAGCTTCTCGGCAAAGAGCGGCTCGTAATCCTTCAAGTCGTATCCGAAGAGCGGGAAGCTCTCGGTGAAGCTGCCGCGACCGGCCATGATCTCGGCCCGGCCACCAGAGATCAGGTCGAGCTCGGCGAACTGCTGCCAAACGCGGACTGGATCTTCCGAGGAGAGAACGGTGACCGCCGACGAGAGTCGTATTCGCTCGGTCTGAGCGGCAACCGCGGCCAGCAGCACGGTCGGCGCCGAGATCATGTAATCGGGGCGATGGTGCTCACCGACGGCGTAAAGGTCGAGGCCAACCTCGTCGGCGAGCTTCGCCTCCTTCAGCATCTGCTTGATCCGCTCGGCCGGCGTTACGTCGCGGCTGACGTCGCCAAAGGTGGCGATTCCGATCTCCATCGCTAGAGGATCCAGCATTTCGCCCCGCCGCGCGGCGCGCGACATGCACCGCAGTTATCGGGCCCAAACAAAGATTTCGTTACTTTTGGCCTGTTCGTCGGTTCTAACTAACAGCACACGAAAACCGACCCCAGCCAAGGAGTACAAATCAATGTCACTCAAGAACCTCACAGCAGCAATCGCCGTAGTCGGGCTTATCGCCTCGCTGCCAGCAAGCGCACTCGCTTCGAAAGCGTCGAAGACCGACCGCGACCGCGACGGCCTCTCGAACAAGGTTGAGAAGCGGCTCGGCACCAATGCGCGTCGCGCCGACACCGACCGCGACAAGCTCAAGGACGGGGTCGAAGTACGCCTCGGCACCAACCCTCTTGTCAAGGACAGCGACAAGGACGGAGTCAGCGACGGCCGCGAAGTGGCCGCTGGAACCGACCCTTGCTCCGACGACGCGAACGAAGTGCGCGGCGCAGTCGCATCAGTTGGCGCCGACTCAGTGACGATCACGAAGCGTGACGCCACAACCGTCACGCTGACCGTCAACTCGGCGACCAAGCTACGTATCCCAGACACCGACGGCAGCGGCACCGTTACGCTCGCCGATCTGAAGGCCGGCGACAAGGTCAAGGCCCACACTTCGGCAACCGACCCGACTCTCGCTGTAAGCATCTCGGTCAAGGGCGACTACAAGAAGGGCGAAGAGGTCGAAGGCACAGCCAGTGCAGTCGGCGACAGCTCACTCACGGTCACGAAGGAAGGCGGGGCAAGCGCAACCCTGACCGTCAACGCTGACACCAAGCTGCGTGCACCTGACCGCGACGGCAACGGCAAGATCACGCTCGCCGACATTCTCGTCGGTGACAAGGTTGAGGCCTACCTATCAGCGACCGACCCAACGCTCGCGCTGAGCATCAAGGTCGAGGTTGAAGGAACAAAGGTCGTCGGAACGGTCGCCTCAGTTGGACCAGACTCAGTCACGATCACGCTGGCCAACGCGACGCAGACGAAGGTCACCGTTAACTCGGCGACGAAGCTGCGGATCCCGGCCGCTGACGGCACGCCGACTGGCACTCTCGCCGACCTGAAGGTTGGCGACGCAGTCAAGGCCAAGACGGTTCCAGGCGCCGAAGGTACGACGCTGGCACTCTGCCTCAGCTCTGGCGCATTCGCCAGCGACCGTGGTCATGACCACGGCGAGAATGACGACGAGGACGACGACCATTCAGCCAACCAAGTCGGCCAGTACAACGAGAACGAACGGAGCGGTGATCGCCACGGCGGTCGCGGCCGCGGCCGTTGATCCACAACGCCGCGTGAGCGGCTGCAGCACCCTCCCCCTGAGCGGCGCCCATCGGGCGCCGCTCGTCGTTGTGGCGGGCGGTCGAGATCAGCCGGCGGTGCGCTGGCGCAGTCCGAGCAGCTGCGAGACCGGCACGACCTGCAAGTTGCGGCGCTTCAGGTTTCGCAGGATCGGCCCTAGCGCCCGCAACGTCGCCTGATGGGATCCCTCGCCGTCGTGCATCAGGATGATCGAACCGGGCCGCGCGCCGTTGACGACACGGCTATAGACAGTTGACTCGCTGACGTTGTCGTACAGGCTGTCCCAAGAATCGACATCCCAGCCGATCGTAAGCATGTGCTGGTGGCGGACGCGGCTGAACAGCGCATCATTGACCGAGCCGTACGGAGCACGGAAGAGGCACGGCCTGTAGCCGGTCGCATCGCGAATCAGCTTCGTCGTGCGGCTGATGTCGTAGCTGCCAGGGAAGTGGGGATGGCTGTACGAGTGGTTGGCCAGCTCATGCCCCTCGGCCAGCTCCTGGCGCAGCAGTTTCGTATGACCGTGAATGAACTGGCCGCGGATGAAGAAAGTGGCGTGGACCTTCGCCTTGCGAAGCTGCGCCAACACCTTCGACGTGTACTGCGAGGTCGGCCCACCGTCGAATGTCAGAGCAACCCGGCGACTGCCGCGCCAGCCGTTCTCGCGGAAGCGCGCACCCTTCGGCACGCAGCCGGTCGGCTGCGGCTGCGCAACCGCAGCGCTGTCGGCAGCGCTGGCGTGCGCCGAGCGAAAACTGACCGCTCCAACGCCGATCACCAGAGCCAAGGCAAGAACCGCACAGAGTTGCTTCCGCATAGTCCCGATCATCGATCTGATGCTAGCTGCGCGCATTACGCGGCGCGCCGCACCAGAGAGCTGCGCCCACCAGCTGAACCTGACACGATTGTGCGCAGCAGCCCCGCCCCTAACGCCAGCCAGTCAGCCGAAAGGAAGCTCACAGATGTCAGGCACATCAAAACCACGCTACGGCACACCGAACTGGGAGATGGTCGGTAGCTGGCTCGAGATGCCAGCCGAGCAGGACGGGCCGTTCTGGGCCGTAAACCTGATGGATTACCGCGAGCTCGCCGACTACACCGACGGCCGCGAAACGACGATGACCGGACGCGAAGCCGATGACGTATACGCCCCACTCGGACCGCTGGCTGAGATCGGCGCGATGCCGGCCTTCTCTGCCGACGTCATCGAGCAGCCGGCCGGAACGCCGCTCTACGACCGGGTTGCGATTGTCCGATACCCGAGCCGCGCGAAATTCTTTGAGATGCAGCGGCGCGACGACTTCCTTGAGCTCCACGCCCACAAGGATGCGGGGATGGCGTCAACGATCGTCTTTGCCGCACACCCCGTCCACGCCAGCGAGCTGCCCGACGGCGGCGCGCACGTGCTTCGCGTGCGGCGCTTCGCCGAGGGTCAGCAACCTGCCGATGACCCCACCGGAGTCACCCCGGTCGCGCACTTCGAGATCGAGGGAGTGATCGTCGGCGACGAGCGTCGCTGGGACGACGCCAAGTTCGACCGCGTTGACGAAGCTGCGCTCGCGCTCCTGAAAGAGACAGCGGGAGTTGAGGAACAGATCATCATCGTGATGGGGCCGACAGAGCTCGACCAACTCGCCGAGTCGGTCGCAAGCGCTGCTCCACCGAGTTAACTCTCCCGCCATCTGCGAAGCTGAGCCGACGTGTCGCTGCCAATCTCCTCACAACCCTCACGCTCGGAGCTCTTCTACGACCTCGTCCTGATCGGCGCCTTCCTCAGCTTCGGCGTTGACTTTGGCAAGGACCCAAACTGGGAATCAGCGCTGATGCTGGCGCTGAAGCTCACTTTGATCATGTGGGCGTGGGAGCAGACAGCGCTCTTTTTCAACCGTTTCGGCGATCCGTTCGTCGCCCGCTTTAGCGGCAAGCTGTTGCCAGCGGCGCTGCGGATCAGCTTCCTGCTCCAGCTAGTTGCCGTGGTAGCAGTATCGCTGCTCGAAACTTCAGAGCTGAAGCTCGCCGCGCTTGGCGGTGAGCTCGGTTACGCCGCCGGCGCACTGGCGCTCTCCTGCGCTCTGATCTACGAGCTTGGAGGAAGATGGCAGCCGCATCTGGTGGAAGTAGCGCGCGTCCGGCGCAACGCCAGCCTCGTTGGATTTGTTCTCTTCATCGCCTCGGGGCTCAGCCCGCAGCCGCTGGCGCCGGTGCTCTGGATACTCGCAATCGTCGCGATCTTCGCAATCGACTTTGGCCCCGCGATGCCGAAGATCTTGGAGCGCTTCCCGCTCAACAGCGAACACCTCTCCGAGCGGCTTGGCCTCTTCGTCCTGATCCTGATCGGCGACGTCTTCGTTAAGACGGTGGTTACCGTGCACGAGGACAACGTCAAAGAGGCTCACCTACTGCAACTGGCGTTCGTCGCGGTGATCAGCTGGACGCTTTGGACGATCTACGACCGTGAGGTGATGTCACGGCCAATGCCGGAAAGAGCCGCCCGGCTGCGCGCCTGGATGCTCTGGCATTACCTGTTCGCGATCACGCTGCTGATCTGCAGCGTTGGGCTCGTCTGGTACATAGCTCCGAACTACACCCATCGATTCGAAGACTGGCTCGCGATGGTCGCATCGGGCGGGATCGGTGTGACGATAGCCCTGATCGCGATGATGCGAATCACTGCGGGCGCGGCCGGTGCGCGCGCCGGCGCCGCGCGACTTGGTGTGATCGCGGCAGTCGCGATCGTGATCGGCCTGCTCGCTTGGCTTGCGACGCCAAGCGACTGGCGCGTCGGCGTCGGGACGCTCGCCGTAGCGCTAGTGGCACTCAACTACTGGGCCTTCCGCAACGACCCGCGCCCGGCCGAAGCCCAGTAGCGCGGGCCGCTGGAGAGCAGCTTGCTTACTTGACGCGCAGCTTCGCGACGACGCCCATGTGGTCCGAAGCCCACAGCGGCGCGACCTTGCGGAACGGCTTCGTTCCCACGATGCCCTTGCTGCGAACAGTGAAGTTCTTGCTTGGGCTGTAGAAAATATGGTCGATCCAGACGTTGCTGGTCGGCTTCGGATTGATCAGCTTCTCGTCCATGCCGAAGGTCTGAACGCGCTTCGTGCCGAAAACGTCCTTCATCCCGGCGCCGGTGAACACCTTGTAGGCGTCGGCTGACGCATCGCCAGCGTTGGGGTCGCTGTTGAGGTCGCCGAGCAGAATCGCCGGCTTCGTCTTGCTTGATAGCGGTCCACCTGCCGCGAAAAGCTCCTTCGCCTGCGACTCACGGGTGGCGTCGCCATAGGCCTCAAGGTGCGTGTTGACGAACTTGAATGTGCGGCCACCGATCGAAGCCTCAGCCGCAGTCCAGCCGCGGTAGACCTTCGCCAAACCGGCCGCTGTTGGGATCTCGACAAGCGCCTTGTAGCGCGACTTGGAAGTCTTGCCGATCTTGAGCTTCGAACCGCTGCGCACGAGGATCACGTCGTGCATCGTCAGGCGGACATCCTGCGTCACCGTCGGTGCCTCGAAATCAAACTCCACCTGATCGACGAGAATGCTGTAGGTCTGGCCCTGCTTCTTCAGCGCCGCCAGCAGCAGCTTCGTGAAGTCGTAGTCAACTTTGGTTGCGTCATCAGGGTTGCCGGCCGGCCCGCTGCGCCAAGTGGCGGCCTCTTGAAGGCCAACCAGATCGGGCTTGTTGGCCTTGATCTCAGCCGCCAGCCCAACTGCGCGGGCAGGGAAATCGGTCGCTTTGACAACGCCGTACATCTCTTCGGCGTTGACCTTGAAGGCGGGCAGGTCGGGAGCGACTGCGAGGCCGATGATGTCGGCGCCAAGATAGATGTTGCGGGTCATCACGGTGACGTCGCCACCTGCGGCCGAGGCCGTCGAAGCGGGGATAGCCATTGCTGCGGCTACGAGGACGAGGGCAAACGGAATACGACGGATCACAGAAATCTCCAAATTCGTTGTTTGATGCTGCTTTTCGCAGCAGTCGGGTGACGTTACAGGGAAGTGAACGCCAATGCGACGGTTGCCGACTGCCATGCCCGCGACCACGAGCCGCCGGCGACGTCGGCTCTAGGCTGAGGCAGCCAGCTCGCGCAGATCATCGGCCAGCAGCCGATCGTCACCGGCCTTAGAGGCCGTACCTGGGCGGCGATTGAGCGGCCGCTCGGCGCGGTCCTGCCAGAAGCCGCCGCTGCTCTGGGCCGGCT
>WLNV01000066.1 GCA_009699615.1 Actinomycetota bacterium | reverse complement strand
GTGCCGTCGTTCAGCTACTACGCCAGCGCCGAGGCGATCCCGCCGACAGGCGCCGTGCCGGTCTTCTGCGACATCGACCCCGCGAGCTACATCACAAGCGCCGATCAGGTCAAAGCCGTGATGACGCCGCAGACGAAGGCCGTGATCGCAGTTCACCTCTTTGGCAACATCGCGCCTGTCGCCGAGATTGAGGCGCTCGGTGTGCCGGTCGTTGAGGACTGCGCCCAAGCCGCCGGCTCAGCTGGGCAGGACGGCAATCCCGGCGCGCTGGGGACGATTGCTTCGCACTCCTTCTACCCCTCCAAGAACCTCGGGGCCTTCGGCGACGGCGGCGCAATCACAACCTCCGACAGGGAACTCGCCGAGCGCGTCCGGATGCTCCGCTTCCACGGTTCGCGTGATCGCGTCAACCACGAAGAGATCGGCTTCAACTCGAGGCTTGACGAGATTCAGGCTGCCGTTCTGAGGATCCTGCTGCCGCAGCTTCCGGCTTGGGCGGCGCACCGCGCTGCTGCCGCCAGCCGCTATGAGGAGCTCGGGTTGGGGCGTCTTGTGACTCTGCCGCAGGCAACTGCCGGAGCGGCGCCAGCCTGGCACCTCTTCGTCGTCGGGACCGATGATCCGGATCAACTCTCGCAGCAGCTAGCCGCCAGCGGCATTCAATCCCGCGGCTACTACCGCCGGCCCATTCACGAACAGCCGTCGATGAGCAGTTGGCGCCCGGCAACAGGTTCGCTGCCGGGAACCGACGAGGCTGCCCGTCGCCACCTCGCGCTGCCAATCAGCGCCACGATCAGTGACGAGCAGATCGAGCAGGTAGTAACAGCGGTCGGCGCCGCGCTGAGCTAATGCGCGTTTGGGTTGACCTGACAAACTCGCCGCACGTTCTGGTTCTGCGGCCGGTAATTGAGCGGCTCCGTGCACGCGGCGCCGAGGTTGAGGTGACGGCTCGCGACTTCGCTCAGACCGTTGCGCTCTGTGAGCTACACGGGATCGACGCGACGGTGATCGGCCGCCATCGCGGGGGGAAGGTTGCGGCGAAGGCGCGCGGCCTTGTAGATCGCTCGCTGGCGCTCCGCAGTTGGGCCCGCGGCCGAAACTTCGATCTAGCGATCGGTCACGGTTCAAACGACGTCAACGTTGCCGCCCGGATGCTCGGGATTCCGGCGGCGACGATGTTCGACTACGAATGGGCGACCGTCCAACACAACGTCAACTGCCGCCTCGCGCAGGCCGTCGTTGTTCCCGACGCGATTCCGCCCGAACGGCTTGACCGCTATGGGGCGCGCGGCAAACTGCGCCGCTACCCGGGGCTGAAAGAGGAGTACTACCTCGCTGACTTTGAGCCCGACGGCGCCGTACTTGACCTGCTTGGCCTTGACGCCGCGCAGCCGCTGGCGGTTGTCCGCACGCCGCCTGAGGTCTCGCTGTACCACCGTTTTGAGAACAGCGCCTTTAGTGAGGTTCTGGTCCGCCTGCGCGAGCAAGGTCAGGTCGTCGTGCTGCCTCGAACAGAGGAGCAGCGAGTTGAGCTGGCGGCTGCCGGTGGCTTTGTGATCCCCGAAGTGGCCGTCGACGGACCTTCCCTGGTCGCGCTCGCCGACCTTGTCGTAAGCGCCGGAGGGACGATGAACCGTGAGGCCGTCGCGCTCGGCACACCGGTACTGACGACCTTCGAAGGAAAGATCGGAGCGGTCGACGAGAGACTGATCGCCGATGGCCGGATGGGGCGGCTTGAGGACCCAGCAACGGTCGTCCTCAGCCGCCGCTCCGCTGCTGACGATGAGGCCGCAGAGGCGGGCCGCGTCCGGCGCGATCCGGAGCTGCTGGTGGAGCTCCTGCTGAGCGCCCGCTGAGAGCCTGCCAGCAACCTTGCGCGACGCGGAAGGGAGAGCGCAATCGAGCTAGAATGCCGCTCTGATGCGCAGTCGCCTAAGCAAGGCGGTTTTCCCGCTCCACCGTCACTCAGTCGCGCAGCTACTGGTTGACGGAGCGCTTTCCGCTCTCGCCTACTTTCTTGCCTTCCGCCTGCGTTTCGACCAAGCGGCAGGTCCGCCGCCGCGCTACGAGCGGCTGTTCGAAGAGACGCTGCCTTGGGTTGTAGTTCTGACGCTCGTGATCTTCCTGCTGCTCCGCACCGAGCAGCGCCAGTGGAGGTACGCGACTCAGGGCGACTACCTCGGCGTGTTGCAGGCGGTTGCGCTGCTGACCGTCGCCGTCGCCGGCCTGACTGCGTTGCTCCGGCCCGTCAGCTACCAGTCAGCAGGGGGGGAGATCAACCTGCTCGTCCCGACCGGCGTGCTCGCATTCTTCTTCCTGCTGATGTTGCTCTTCGTTGGCGGTGTCCGCTTCGTCGCCCGCGCCGTGCGCGAACGCCCGATCCGCGGCTTTCGCGCTGACAAGGACGCCCGCCGCGTGCTGATCGTCGGCGCCGGCGATGGCGGCCGCCTGACCTTGCGCGAGATTCTTCGCAACCCGACGCTGGCCCTAAATCCCGTCGGATTCGTCGATGATGACCCGCTCAAGGCGGGGCTGCGGATTGACGGAGTCAAGGTGCTTGGCGCAACAGAGCAGCTGGGCCGGATTCTCGACGAGGCCGAACCCGACGAGATTCTGATCGCGATCCCATCCGCACCTGGCACGCTGCGCGGCCAGGTTGTCCGCGCTGGCCGTGACCGGGGCATTCCGGTCCGCACGTTGCCGACCGTTTTTGAACTGCTTCAGGCCGGCTCCGGCCACGTTGTGCGTCAGGTCCGTGAAGTGCAGGTTGAGGACATCCTCGGGCGCGAGCCGGTGCGGATGGAGCTTGACCGCGTCGGAAGCTACCTCTCTAAGGAGATCGTTCTCGTGACGGGAGCCGGTGGTTCGATCGGCGCCGAGCTCTGCCGCCAGATTGCGCGGATCGCGCCGCGACGGCTTGTGATCCTCGATCACGCCGAGGACAATCTGTTCGCGATCCAGCGAGAGCTCGAAGAGGATCGCCACGTACACCCTTCTTCACTCTCGGCGGTTCTCGCAGATTGCAAGGACGCAGGGCGGATGCGAGAAGTCTTCGAGCAGTACCGGCCTACGTTCGTCTTCCACGCAGCCGCCTACAAACACGTCGGCTTGATGGAGAGCAACCCGGTTGAGGCGGTTCGCAACAATGCCGTCGCGACGCGGCTCGTCGCTGAGCTGGCCGGCGAGGTTGAGGTTCGCAATTTCGTCCTCGTTTCGACCGACAAGGCGGTTGCACCAGCGACCGTGATGGGCGCCTCGAAGGCACTCGCCGAATACGCAGTCGAGGAGATGAGCTCGCGCTTTCCGAAGACCAACTACGCCTCGGTGCGCTTTGGCAACGTGCTCGGTTCGTCCGGCTCCGTCGTGCCGATCTTCCGCCGGCAGATTGCCCGCGGTGGCCCCGTGACCGTTACCGACGATCGGATGACGCGTTACTTCATGACAATCCCGGAGGCAGTGCAGCTGATCATCCGTTCGGGCTCGCTCGGTAAGGGTGGCGAGATCTTCGTGCTCGAGATGGGTGAGCCTGTTTCGATCATCGGGCTGGCGCGCGACATGATCGAACTCTCGGGCTTGGAGCCGGATCGCGACATCGCGATCGAGGTGATTGGGCGTCGACCGGGCGAGAAGCTTCATGAGGAGCTGTTCAATCCGCACGAGCGCCCGCAGCCGACGCCGGCCGAGAAGATCGTTCACGCATCGCGCAAACCGCGCGACAGTGGCGAGATTGCAGGCTGGTTCGCGGAGATACAGCTGCTGACCGAAAGCGGCGATGCTGCCGCGTTGGCAGCCAAAGTCGCCGCCTTTACCGACGCCGACCAGCCGCCCGATTCGGCCGCCGCGACGCTCGAACAGCTTTCCAGCGACTCCAACGCATAAGATTGTCCGTCGATGACGTTGGTTCAAGCTGCTCTCTCGATCTCTAGCGGGATCGATCACATTGGTGCGCTCGCCGGCCTCGCCGCCGTAGTGGGCATCGGCGTGCTTGCGGCGCTCTACGCAGCGCAGGCGCGTGAGGTCAAGCGGCTGCGCGATTGGGCCGGTCGTTCTCCCGAACGTGACGCCGAAGCGGCCGAGCGGATCAGCGAAGCGGCCGCGCGTCCTGCGCCCGCCACCGCAGCCGCCACGGCCGGGGCAGCAACAGGCGCGGCAGCTACTGCGGCCGGTCGCCCGCGCGCTGCCGCCACGCCGCAAGCGGCAAAGCCACCGGTCAAGCCGACTACAGGCGCCGTACCTTCGGCGACTCCGAAGCCGCCCGGCGGCGCTGTTCCCGGACAACCGGCCAAGCCTACGACCGGGGCAATCCCTGTCGCGGGCGCTGCGGCAAAACCGGTCACAGGAGCGATCCCGGTTGCTCCAGTCACGCCGGAAGGCGCCGATCAGGCAAAGCCGGCCGCGAGTGAGCCCGTCAAGCCTGAAACGCCACCGGCTGAGGTCGCCAAGCCTGCCGCAGTCTCGCCCCCAGTAGCTCCAGCTGCCGCCGCCGGAGCCGCCGGGCGACCGACTCCGCCGCCTGCCCGTCCGAGGCCGCGAACCGTAGCCCCGGCTCGTAACGCGACCGACGAGATCACGATCCCGCCAACGCGCCCGCCTGCCCCGCGCGACACCAGGCCTCCGGCCGACGAGCCTCCGCAGGGAGGGAAGCGCTCAGTGCTGCTCGTGGTTGTCGGTGGGCTCGCGATCATCGTGATCGCCTTCGTACTGATCACGCAAGTCTTTGGTGGCAGCGACTCGAGCACGACCTCCGTCCCGGCCACGAACAGCATTGCGACGACGTCAGGAACGACGACCTCGCCCGCGACCAACTCCGCCGTTGACCCGGCCGCGACGCAGGTCGCCGTCTTCAACGGCACGACCGGCAGCGGTCTCGCCCGGGCCGCGGCCGACAAGCTTCAGGCGGCCGGCTTCACGAAGGTCGGACCGGTCACGACAGCGCCCGATCAGACCACGCAGACTTCAACCGTCTACTACGACACTGGCGCCAAAGCTGCCGGCGATGAGGTCGCCAAGACGCTCGGGCTCAGCAGTGCTGCGGTTATGCCGATCGACGCCAACATCCGCGTCCTCGGTCAGAACGCGCTGGTTGTCGTCGTACTCGGCGCTGACCAAGCGCAGTGATCTACCTCGCAAGGCACGGACAGACCGCCTACAACTTGGAGGGGCGCTTTCAGGGCTGGGGCGACATCCCGCTGGATCAGACTGGGCGCCAGCAAGCGCAGCAACTGGCGATCGCCGTTGCAGAGGTCGAACCGGTGGCGCTCGTCTCGAGCGACATCGCACGCGCCGTTGAGACGGCGACGATCGTCGCCGAGCACGTCGATCTTGAGCTTCAGATCGATCCTCGCTTCGCCGAGACCGAAACCGGCGATTGGACCGACCGCAGCTTTGCCGAAGTTGCCGCCGAGGACCCGGAGGCGTTTACTTCATTCGTTGAACTGAAGGCCGATTGGGGTTTCCCGGGCGGCGAGAGTTTCGCGACCCAAGCTGCACGCGTGGCGGCGGGACTGGACGATTGGCGCTCGCGCGGCGAGACTGGAGCAGTTGTGATCGTCTGCCACGGCAACGTAATCCGTCTTGCACTGCGCGATGCTGGCAGAGATGGATCGGAGCGCCCCGATAACGGGAGCTTGGTGGCGCTTTGACGCGGCTGGCGCAAGTCGTCTTTGCGCTGCTCGTGGTTGCCACAGGCGGGGCGTTCTTTGTAGCTCAGAAGCTCAAAACTGCCGATCCTGTCCTGCTCTCGTTTCGGCTCGGGTCGGAAGCGATCTCTCCGAACGGAGACGGACGCTTCGAGCGGCAGCGGATCACTTTCCGGCTCAAGCGCAGCGAGCTGATCGATGTCGCAGTCGTCGACGAGCGCGGCGACAAGGTGCGTGAACTTGCGTCGGGCGTTCAACTTCCCGCCTACCGCACGATCGCGCCGCTTAGTTGGAACGGTCGCGACGAGAACGGCAAAGTCGTCGCCGACGGTCGCTATAGGATTCGCGTCACGCTCCGCCGCGAAGGGCGCAGCATCGTCGTTCCGAAATCGTTCCTCGTCGACACCCTGCCGCCGACGATCCGGGTTGTCGCGATCGGGCCCAGCGCTGGCCCGGGCCCCGAGCTTCTGCCTCGCGCTGACGGCCAGCCAGCGCAGATCCGTCTCAACACTTCCGCCCGTGACGGCCGCCTGCTGATCTTCCGCACCGCACCGCTACCAACCGAGCAGGTCGCAGAGCTGCCAATTGCGCAGGGCTCGGATCAGGTCAGCTGGGACGGACGCGGTTCGAATGGCCGTCCGGTTGCGCCAGGGACCTACCTCGCCGTTGCGCAGCGCCGTGACTCAGCGGGCGTGCTCGGCAGCTCCGTTCCGCTTGATGCCAAAGGCATGCCGATCATCGTCTACGGCCAGCGCCTACCAGGGCAGGGCGGGATCACCGTAAGGCCGATCGCGGCGCAGCCGCCGCTGCTGCCGAGCACCGCAGGTTCCTCGATCGCAGTGCCGGTCGATGCCAACGGGGGGCGTTTCAGCTGGAATCTCGGCCAGGTCGGCAAGTCGTCGTCACGGCGCGGAACAAGTTCGTCTTCAACCGTTCGCGTCAAGCCACCAGGCAAGAGTTCGCAGCTCTTGATCTTCACGGCCAAGAAGGGCGCGCTGCGCGCATCGGTGCCTGTCGCCGTTGACGATCCGAAGTCGCACCCGGTGCTTGTCGTGCTGCCGCTGATGACCTGGCAGGGCCGCAACCCGGTTGACGATGACGGCGACGGCGAGCCGAACCTGCTTTCCAACGGAGATTCAGTGCAGCTTCCCCGTGTGCTTGGGACGCCGCTTCCATCACGCTTCGCGGTTCAAGAGAAGCCGATCATCAGTTGGCTGGACCGCAACCGCTATCGCTATGACCTGACGACCGACTACGCGCTCGCCAGCGGCCGCGGCCCGACCCTCTCTGGCCACAGCGGCGTACTGCTCGCTGGCGACACCGTCTGGCTGCCGCCCACTGCTGCGCGCAAGCTGCGCGGCTTCGTTACCGCTGGCGGAACGCTGGTCGAAGCGGGGACCGATTCGCTGCTTCGCTCCGTCACGCTCACAAGAAACGCCAACTTGATCAAGCCGCTCCCGGCGGCAACCGCTGACATTTTCGGCAGCACGCTTGAGGCTTCGGCGCGCGGCACCTTCGACGTCACTGCAGGAGATGACCAGCTCGGTCTCTTCAAGGGAACGAGCGGGCTGTTCAACAACTACGACGAGATTGAGGCAACAAAGACGGTGCCAAGCGGCAAGCCGCTCTCAGTTGCTGTGACGGCCGATGGAGCGATGACGATCGTTGCTTTCCGAGTCGGCAGCGGAACCGTAATCCGCTATGGCCTGCCGCAACTTCCTTCAAGACTGACAACCGATCCTGATGTTCAGGGACTGATGACACGATCATGGCAACTGCTCTCTCGCTGACAATCTGCAGCCTCCTGGCCGGCGCGACGCTCGTCGTCCACTCGGCGACGGCGCGCGCGCGGCTGATGCTCGCGACGCTCGTCCTGGCGCCGCTGATTCTGATTCTCCACGTCGCCAACGCGGACCAGCTTGCGACGCTGCGAGAGCGCCCGGCGCTGGGTGTCGCC